>NZ_BADU01000010.1:0-24490 GCF_000239875.1 Pseudoalteromonas sp. BSi20311
CATCGTTGATTTTGTAGTTAGCTGATAAATCCCAGCTTACGTGATCATCGCTAACATTTTTTTCAATGTAAGTAGCACCACCACCTACAGGGCTAAGCGTACGATTTGCTGAGAATTCTTTCTCATCGTCTGAATAACGAAGGCCCGCGGTTACTTTCAAGTCATCAGTAATGGTGTAATCAACTGAGCCGAATACAGCCCATGCTTTAGTATCTTGCTGCTGACTAACAAAACCGTTTAATACGCCATTATTGGCTGTATCATAGCTAAAGTTTTCAATCGTTAATGCTTCGTCGAAGTAAAAAACACCCACCTGGTAATTTACGTCACCGGCAAAGTTGCTTGATAAGCGAAGTTCTTGCGTGTATTGGTCTTGATCTGGAATACCATCAGCACTTTCTGAAGAGAAAGGAATAAAACCAGGGCCCATTGCAACTGGAACATCATTGATAGAGAACCCACCGTAGCCACCATCGATGTCAGCACGAGAGTAAATTTCTGCACTTTCCCAACCAGAAATTGACGTTACTGTATGATTAGCTAAGTCCCACTCAAGCTTAAGGCTTGCACCTTGCGATTCCACTTGCTGCGTCGCACGAGATGCGGCATCGTGATACACCACGTCATTTTCAAAACCATCAACTAAATCGTTAGTACCAGGTTTGATAGTGTTAGCACGAAAGGCAATTGGAGAGCCATCTAAATCACGAACATGGTAATTAAATAATCCAGTGAAATCGTCACCTTCATATAAAAATTGAATACGGGCTGCTTGTTCAGTGTAACCACCTAAAGCATCTTTTTGCTCAAAACCTGGTGCACGATTATCAATGTAATCGTCTTTATCTTGCCAAAGTACTGAAACACGTGTTGATAAACGATCTGTTAATGAACCACCAACAGCACCTTCAAAGTCAACAGCACCACGGCTACCGTAAGAAACAGCGCCATAACCTTCAAATTCTTGGCTTGGTTTAACAGTATCAAACTTAACTAGACCAGCCGGTGTGTTACGACCAAATAGTGTACCTTGTGGGCCACGAAGCACTTCAACACGTGCTACGTCAAATACCGGGAAGCCTTTTAAGATTGCGTTTTCTTGTACAATTTCATCAACCACAAGTGACACTGGTTGCGAAGCATTCAAATCGAAATCAGTGTTACCAAGACCACGTACATAAAAGCGTGGGAATGAACGGCCAAATGAAGATTCAATAGATAAACTTGGGATTTTCGCATTCATAAAACGAATATCCATACCAGCTGAGCTGTAAGCATCTAAGCTATCGCCTTGCAGGGCTGAAACAGCAACAGGTACTTCTTGAGCGTTTTCTACTCGTTTACGAGCAGTAACTTGAATAACTTCTAGTTGGTTCTTCTTAGCAGTAGTTTCTTGCTCAGCAGCTACGGCTGAAATTGACGTACCTGCTACGGCAGAGAACAACGTTGCATTGATAAGGGTTGCTAACGTAGATCTTTTCATTGCTTTCATGTCGGGGTTAACCTTTTTAGTGCACTCTTGTTCAACGGTTGATGTGTTGCGCAATTAAATAATTACGGATTCAGTCAATTTTTCGCGACTTGCTCTATGCGGCGCGGACCTTATTACCGAGAGTACAAAAACGGCATAAATAAGGCTGATTGAATGCGCCAGATTATACCATGCTGTAATTAATTTACCGCATATTGAGCCCTAAAAAAGTAAACTTATTTTTAACACTTAACGGCACTATCAACTCTTTTACTGCCTTTTTAACAACAAAAAGCACAAAAGGCGGACATATGTCCTTACAATGAATCATTAAAAAATATAGAAAATAATGTGACGATTTTTTTAAATACTACTTTTTAACTAAAGAACGCGTCAATGCGATTTCGCCATCTATATGAATATCTCGCTGCGGAAATGCAATAACCACATCGTGCTGTTCAAACACCTCATAAATACTAAAGCGAATATCACTGCGCACTTGCCTTAAGCGAGTTTCTGATTCAGCGCAGACCCAAAAAATAGCATTAAAAACTAATGAACTATCTGCAAAGTCATCAAATAATACGGTTGATTGAGGTGTTGCTAATATTGCCTCATGCTCATCTAACACTTGCTGAATTAACGTTTTAACAAGCAATACATCAGAGCCATAAGCCACGCCAACACTCACTGATGAGCGCGCGTTGCCATCAATTAGCGTCCAGTTGGTTACTGTGTTTTCTAATAACTGGCTATTGGGTATCAACATATGAACACCGTCGTTTCTACGAATACGGGTAGAGCGAGTATTAATAGTTTCAACCACTCCCTTGGCAGTGCCAACTTCTAAAAAGTCACCAATACGAATTGGCCGTTCCCACATTAGTATCCAACCACTAATAAAGTTATTAATAATGTTTTGCGCACCAAAGCCTACACCAATAGCAATTGCGCCCGATACAAACGCAAAGGCGGTTAGTGGAATATTAAGCACTTCGAGGGAGGTAAAAAGCAAAATCGCAATACTTAAAATAAAATAAAAACGCGTAAATAAATGCACAGCATCAGGGCTCATTTTTCGAGCTAATAATGACTTTTTAATTAACTTGCCAATCTGCGTCACTACAAACCACATGGTAAACAAAATAAGGGGGACTTGAATGACTTTTGCTACGGTAATGTGAATGTCGTTGTAGCTAAACAATACGAAGGCGAGAATGTGATTAATTTGTTCTAAGTTCATTGATTTTCCATGTATAAAGTCGCACGCAAATAATTGTTTTTTATGTGCTAGTAATACCCCAAGTTTAGCATGCGGTTAGCTTAAATCTATATTTACAAATTTAAAATAACCACCCAATTAAGCACTCTGAACCCCGCTACTTGCATTTATGTTTTGTATTGTGGTCGGTGCTTGCTAAGGCTGTATACACTTTATTGATGATTTTTACTGCTGTTTTTATCTACATATCGAGCTTATATAATCTAATTTGCGTTTAAATCCCGCTTTAAATCGATAAACTTTGTTGTATATAAGTCAAAATTTGGTAAGTTAACTGGGTTTTCGACTCGAAAAGCCTATTTCGGCTACTATTTTTATGGAGTTATTATGCGTAAAACACTGATCGCCACTACGATTGCTAGTGCACTTTTATTATCTGCCTGTTCTTCTGAAAGCACTCAAGAAACAAAACAACAAAGCACAACACAAGTGCAAGATATCAATGCAAGCAATGTATTATTTAAACCAAGCCCATTACAATACATGGCTCCTGAGTTTGATAAGTTTGGTACCACTGAATACGAAGCCGCATTTGATGCAGGTATTGCACAACATAATGCAGAAATTATGGCAATTGCCAATAACCCAGAACCAGCTACTTTTGAAAATACGCTGGTAGAAATGGAACTTGCAGGTGAGCTATTAAACCGCGCATCAGCTGCCTTTTACAACTTATCAGGTCTTATCTCTAACGATGAGTACCAACGGATTGATAAAAAAATGGCGCCTGTGTTCTCTGCACACTCTGATGACATTTACCTAAACGGTGCATTGTTTGCTCGTGTACAAACAGTATACGACAACAAAGATAAATTAAGCGCTGAAGATCAACGCCTTGTTGATTTTTACTACAAACAGTTTGTTAAAGCCGGTGCTAAATTAAACGATGCTGAAAAAGCAAAAATGCGTGAAATTAACGCTGAACTTGCAAAGCTATCAACAGAGTTTTCTCAAAACGTATTAAAATCGTTTAAAGAAGACGTCATTTTAGTAACAGACAAAAGCAAACTAGCTGGTTTATCTGAAGGTGAAATTGCAGGTCTTGCAGCTGCTGCTAAAAAAGCCGGCAAAGACGGCTACATGATCACCCTAGTGAACACCACGCAACAGCCAATCTTAGCAAGCCTTGAAAATCGCGAGCTTCGTGAGCAAATTTTTAAAGCGTCAACCAATCGTGCAGCTAAAACCAACGGCCCTATTATTATTAAAGAAACTAATTTACGTGCACAAAAAGCAGAACTGTTAGGCTTTAAAGATTGGGCTTCGTATGTAATGACTTCACGCATGGCGCAAACCACTGATAACGTGTACGGTATTTTAGATGACCTTGCACCAAAAGCAGTGGAAAAAGCGCAAGCAGAAGCAAAAGCGATTCAAAAAGTAATTAACGATTCGGGCGAAAGTTTTGAACTAAAACCATGGGATTGGTCTTTCTACGCAGAAAAAGTGCGTGCTGAAAAATACGACCTAGATCCAGCCTTAGTTAAGCCTTACTTTGAAATGCAATCGGTTATTCATAACGGTTTATTCTTTGCAATGGAAAAACTTTACGGCATTACATTTAAAGAGCGTAAAGACCTACCGGTTTACCATGATGATGTAATGGCATTTGAAGTATTTAATGCCGATGGCAGCGCAATTGGTTTATTTTACATGGACCCGTATGCACGTGAAGGTAAGCGTGGCGGTGCATGGATGAGTGCATATGTAAGTCAGAGCGGCTTAAAAGGCACTAAACCGGTTATTTATAATGCGCAAAATATTCCTAAGCCAGCAGAAGGCGAACCAACGCTAATGACGTTTGACGAAGTGTCGACTATGTTCCATGAGTTTGGTCATGCGGCACACGGTTTATTCTCTGACGTTAAATACCCAAGCCTTGCGGGTACTGCTACAGCGCGTGATTTTGTTGAATTTCCATCACAAGCACATGAAGACTGGATGATTGAGCCAAGTGTATTAGCTAACTACGCTAAGCATTACAAAACAGGTGAGCCAATTCCTCAAGCACTACTTGATAAAGTACTTGAGTCGCAAAAATTCAACCAAGGCTTTGGTACCACTGAATATTTAGCTGCAGCACTACTGGATATGGAATGGCACTCATTTGGTTCTGATAAGAAAGTAGCTGATGTACAACAGTTTGAAAGTGAGGCATTAAAGGCACACGGTATTGATTACTACCCTGTACCACCTCGTTACAAATCAAACTACTTTAGCCATACCTTTGCAGGTGGTTACTCAGCAGGTTACTACGCTTACCTATGGACTGAAGTATTCGCCGCTGATGCCTTTGCTCACATGGAGAACAACGGTGGCTTAACGCGCGAAAATGGCGATAAGTTCCGTAAAGAGATCCTATCAAAAGGTAACAGCCGCGACTTAATGCAAAGCTACATTGAGTTTAGAGGCCAAAAACCAACGACTGATGCATTACTTAAGCGCCGTGGTTTAGTTGATTAATTAATATTTTTAATCAACTGATATAAAAGCCCGCTTGCGGGCTTTTATTGTTTATAGAACAATATATAACAGATAAACTGACACCATTACTTAAGACAAGATGAGTGTTATGGGCTATTTATTTGCAGTTACCCTTCTTTGGGCGTTTTCGTTTAGTTTAATTGGTGTGTATTTAGCAGGCCAAGTTGATGCGTGGTTCAGTGTGTTAATCCGTGTGGCTTTAGCTACCTTAGTGTTTTTGCCTTTTTTAAAGAAAATCCCTACCCCACTTGCGTTTAAACTCATGCTGATAGGCGCACTGCAACTGGGGGTTATGTATGGCTTTTATTACCACTCATTTTTATTTTTAACCGTGCCAGAAGTGCTGTTATTTACTGTAATGACCCCGCTTTACATTACGCTTTTAAACGATGCATTGAATAAAAAGTTTAACTGGCAATTTTTTATTGTTGCCTTTATTGCCGTATTAGGGGCTATTACCATTCGGTATGAAAACCTAACCAACGACTTTCTGCTTGGCTTATTATTAGTTCAAGGCGCTAATATTAGTTTTGCCACAGGGCAAGTAAGCTACAAGCGTTTAATGGTTAATCAAAAACTGGATGACAAAACCGTATTTGGCTGGTTTTTTATTGGTGCGCTTGTTATAGCCGGTGCTTGCTATGCACTGTTTGGCAATGCCGATAAATTACCTACCAGCTCAACGCAATGGGGCATTCTTATTTACTTGGGTATTGTGGCTTCAGGTTTGGGTTACTTTATGTGGAACAAAGGCGCCACACTAGTTAATGTTGGTGCACTAGCAGTGATGAATAATCTACTTATTCCTGCCGGTATTATTGTCAATGTACTTATTTGGAATAGAGATGCCGACATAGCCAGATTAACAATCGGTGCTGCTATTATGTTACTAGCATTAATGGTCAATCAACTATTAACAAAGCGAAAAGTTAACTCCACTGTCGTTTAATTGTCATTGTTTAGAGTTAAGGTAGAGGATACTTTTATTTTTAAGGACAAATAATGAAGCGACTCCCCCTATTCACCGTCTGTTTATTGCTAACTGCACTTACTGGCTGCAATGATGATGTTGAAATAGTAAAGGTGCCCCTTGTTGTTGAAGTGGCGCAAGGCACTAATATTCAACTAGGTACTCGTCCCGACTACTTAATTGACGATATGGCTAACAGCGCACTAAAAACACAATTAGCATCGTGCAAAGAAGGCCCTTTTTATCGTACTGATTTTTCAATTGGTCACCGCGGTGCCCCCATGCAATACCCAGAGCACACAAAAGAGTCATACATAGCGGCTGCTCGTATGGGCGCCGGTATTGTCGAATGCGATGTCACCTTTACCAATGATAAAGAGCTAGTCTGTCGCCATTCTCAGTGCGACTTGCACACCACCACTAATATTTTAGCTATTCCAGAACTTGCCGCTAAATGCAGTGTGCCCTTTACACCAGCAGACTCGAACAGTGGCACGCCTGCTTCTGCTAAATGTTGTACCAGTGACATTAGCCTGGCGGAATTTTTAACCCTTGAAGGTAAAATGGATGGTGCTAATCCTCAAGCAAGCAGCGTTGCTGAATATTTACAAGGCACCCCAAACTGGCGCACTGACTTATATGCAAGTAGCGGCACGTTAATGACCCACAAACAAAGTATTGCGCTATTTAAACAGCTAGGGGTAAAAATGACGCCAGAGCTTAAATCGCCTCAAGTGAGCATGCCTTTTGATGGTATGACACAACAGCAATACGCGCAAAAAATACTAGATGAATACACGCAAATGGACGTACCCGCTGAGCGTGTTTTTCCGCAATCGTTTAATTTAGCTGACGTAAAATATTGGATTAACACCAACCCCGCGTTTGCAACGCAAAGCGTCTATTTAGATGGCCGAGATAGCGATGCAGGGTTTGATCCTAACACCCCCGATACATGGCAGCCTAGTATGGCTGCGCTTTTTAATGACGGCGTTAAAATTATTGCTCCACCCATTTGGATGCTATTAACCATAGATAATGAAAATAATATTGTGCCATCGCAATACGCTATTGATGCTAAAGCTGCTGGGCTTAATATTATTGCATGGAGTCTTGAACGATCTGGGCCGCTAAATAACGGTGGCGGTTACTATTACCAATCAATTAGTGATGTTATAGATAACGATGGTGACATGATGACTGTGGTTGATGTGCTTGCAAAAGAGGTTGGTGTAATCGGTATATTTTCTGACTGGCCAGCTACAGTTAGCTATTACGCAAGTTGCAATAAAATGCCTGCAAGTATTTAAACTTTAGGGCGTGTTTATTTGAACGCGCTCAGCTATTATATTTATTTTACTGAGCGCTTTTATGATCATTCAACACCATAACGCAGACTTACCAACGCCTACAGGGTTAATGCGAACTACCATTTACCGCCCACAAACATCGGGGCAATACCCTGCCATTATTTTTTATTCTGAAATTTTTCAGCAAACGGCACCCATTGCCCGTAGTGCAGCTATTTTAGCCAGTCATGGATTTATCGTACTTGTGCCAGAAGTATTTCATGAGCTTAACCCAATTGGGACAGTGCTTGCTTATGATGACGAAGGCAAAGATAAGGGTAATAGCGATAAATGGGCTAAACCTTTAGAGCATCATGATAGCGATACGCAAAGCCTTATCGACTTTGTAAAACGCCAGAGTTATTGTTCAGGAAATGTTGGGGCTATGGGAGTGTGTATTGGTGGGCATTTAGCTTACAGAGCCGCATTAAACCCACTTATAAAAGCTGCATTTTGTTTATACGCCACCGATATACACAGTAATACACTGCCCGCACAACCCGGAAATAACTCGTTTGAACGTATGGCCGATATACTCGGTGAAATTCATTTTATTTGGGGTAAGCAAGACCCTCATGTACCACAAGATGGCCGAGACAAAATATACCAGCAAGCTGTTCGTACTGGTATAAATTACCAATGGCAAGAAGTTAACGCGCAACATGCCTTTATGCGTGATGAAGGCGAGCGCTACGATGCAGCTCTCGCCATAGCAATGTATCAACAGGCTGTTGCCTTATTTAACCGAGCGCTAGCCCTTACGCATACCTAATGCCGTATGCTGTTTTACAAAGTACGCTTTTAAATAATCAACAAACAAACGTAACTTTTTAGACCCCGTCGCCCCTGGCGGGAAAACTCCATACAATTCAATGTCTTTGCTTTTGTAGTCGTCCAATATAATTTGCAGTAAACCCGCTTGTACTTTTGGCCATGCATCATATAGCGGTATACGCCCTATGCCATGTCCTGCCTCTACAAATGCAGTCCGTGCAGCGGCATTATTGGTACTGAGCGATCCTTGCATGGTAATGTCGACTTTTTTACCATCTTTTTGCAAGGTCAAGATTTTGCTCCCTAACTGATAAACCACCCATTGGTGCTGTGCTAATTCATCGGGCGTAGTGGGCTTACCATAATGTGCAAAATAATTAGGCGCGCCACAGATACAGGTACTCATAGTGGTTAATTTCGTTGCCTGTAGGTTTGAATCGCGCAGCGCAACCCCCCTAATAGCAAAATCAAAGCCGTGTTTAATAATATCCACCACATCATCAGTTAGCTGTAAATCTATATCAATTTTGGGGTATTGGCGCTTAAAGGTATTAATTGCAGGCACTATTAATTGCATCCCCACATTAACCGGGCAACTAATTTTTAATAATCCTTGGGGCTCACTTTTTATATTTTCTATTTGTTGATTGGCAGCATTAGCCTGCTCGGTAATAACGCGGCAACGCTCATAGTAAGCCATACCGGCTTCAGTAAGCGCCATGGTCCGTGTTGAACGATTAAGTAAGGTTACTTCAAGTTGCGTTTCTAACTTTTTTAAATGATAACTGGCTACGGCTCGTGTTAACCCTAGTTGCTTTGCCGCTGCAGTTAAACTGCCCTGCTCAACTATTTGTGCAAACACCACCATACTTTTTAATTGTTCAAACGAAACTTTCATGGACGCTCCAGTGCGGGTTTAACTTCAACCCTCCGATTGTATCAATTATTAAATCAATAAAGTTAAATTTATCATCGTTGTTTAAGGTTGGGTTAGTGCATATAGTAATTGCTAAGCAAAGATTACAATTTTAAATCATCAGAAGGAAAAAATAATGGCTAAGAAAATACTAATGGTACTTACTTCACACGCTGATTTAGGCAATACCGGTGAAAAAACAGGTTTTTGGGTAGAAGAATTCGCCGCCCCTTATTATGCATTTGTAGATGCTGGCGCAGAAATCACTCTAGCTTCACCAAACGGTGGTCAACCACCAATCGACCCAACCAGTACACTAGCCGACTTCCAGACTGATGCAACCAAGCGATACGACAACGACAGTGCAGCGCAAGCATTAATGGCAAACACAAAAGTACTAAGTGAACTGAATGCTTCAGATTTTGATGCGGTATTTTATCCAGGCGGCCATGGCCCATTATGGGATTTAGTAGACAACACAGATTCAATCTCGCTCATCGAAGATTTTGTAAAATTACAAAAACCAGTGGCAGCAGTGTGTCATGCGAGCGCCGCATTTTTAAATACAAAAGATGCTGATGGCAATGCATTGGTTGCGGGTAAAAAAGTTACCGGCTTTAGTAACACTGAAGAAGCCGCTGTACAATTAACAGATGTAGTGCCATTTTTAGTCGAAGACGAGCTGATCAAAAAAGGTGGTGATTATCAAAAAACCGACGACTGGGGCGTGCTTGCGCTTGAAGACGGTTTAGTAATCACCGGTCAAAACCCTGCAAGCTCTGAGCTAGCAGCTAAAAAATTACTTACCAAGCTTGGTTAATTACAATTAATCAGCATAAAAAGCACAGTTTAATCGCTGTGCTTTTTAATTTGCTTTTCATTACTCACCACTATTCCTATACTGGCCACTCTTACTATAAATAAGGGCACCGTATGCAAAATAAACCATCCACCTTATCGTTACTCAGCAGCACCCGCTTTGCCATTATAAGCATTGTAACTATTTGTTTTGTGTTGCAACTAATTAATAGCCTGCCAGGCATTAGTTTAAATGGTTTAGGTATTTACCCTCGCAGCATTCAAGGGCTGATTGGGATTCTTTGCGCTCCCTTTTTACACGGTAGCTGGTGGCATTTTGCGAGTAATATGCTGCCCTTTATTGTTTTAAGCTGGTTAATTTGCCAATACAGTGTAAAGCGTTTTTATAGCGTATTTTTATTCACCGCATTAGTTGGTGGATTACTGGTATGGATGTTTGCCCGTGGCAATATTCATGTCGGCTTAAGTGGCGTTATTTATGGATTATGGGGCTTTATTTTATGCTATGGCATTGTAAGACGTTCTTTTAAATCTATTTTTATAGCCGTGGTGGTGGCCTTTTTATACAGTGGCTTTATTTGGGGTGTGTTTCCACAGCGGTTGCATATCTCGTTTGAAAGCCATCTGTTCGGCGCATTAAGTGGATTCTTTTTAGGGTATAAATTAGCAAAAGCAGATAAATTAAAAGCAACAACGGGCTAAGCAAATACGCACGTTTAAACGATTAGAGGCTATTTATGAGTGATAACAACGACTACACCCCAGCAAAAGTATGGACATGGGACAATGAAAGTGGCGGTAAATTTGCAAACATTAACCGCCCAATTGCAGGGGCAACCCACGATAAAACATTGCCCATTGGTAAACATCCATTTCAGCTTTACTCATTAGCGACCCCCAACGGGCAAAAAGTCAGTATTATGTTTGAAGAGCTGTTAGAGCTTGGTATTACTGAGGCTGAGTACGACGCTTATTTAATTAATATTGGTGAAGGCGATCAGTTTGGCTCTGATTTTGTTGATATAAACCCAAACTCAAAAATACCTGCGTTGATGGATCATTCTACAACGCCACCGACTCCTGTGTTTGAATCTGGCGCTATTTTACAATACCTTGGCGAGAAGTTTGATGCGCTTATTCCTAATGACTTTCAAGCTAAAACACAATGTCGTAACTGGCTATTTTGGCAAATGGGATCGGCGCCTTATTTAGGCGGTGGTTTTGGTCATTTTTACAGTTATGCACCAACCAAAATGCAATACCCGATTGACCGTTTCACCATGGAAACTAAACGTCAGTTAGATGTGCTTAACCGCCATTTAAGTGACAACGAATACATGGCAGGCAGTGAATATTCCATTGCCGACATTGCCATATGGCCTTGGTATGGCTCACTGGTATTAGGCGACTTATACGACGCCGCCGAGTTTTTAGATGTCGGATCTTATACCCATGTGGTTCGTTGGGCTAAGCAAATAGCAGCGCGTCCAGGTGTAAAACGAGGTCGTCGCGTTAACCGTACGTGGGGAGCAGAAGAGGATCAACTCGCAGAGCGCCACAGTGCTCGTGATTTTGAATAAGGCTCCAGTTTAGTACAAATAAAAAAATCAGCGCTTAGCTGATTTTTTTGTGAATTAACCTTTGTTTTTAGCAGGTAACATGACTTTGTAATCCCAAAAGTAGAAAAGTTAAGCATATCATCTTAATATATCTAAATATTTACACTGATAGCGTAGTTATTAATTGTGAAAAAACTGACAAAAGAACAAATCTATAAACGTTTAAACAATGAAGAAGACGCCCGAGCCTGCAAGGCCATCGACGACAATGCCTGTCAGGAAGTACCCGGTAATTTTATTATTTTACTCATTAGCCAGCTTTTTAGTAAATTTGCCGATGCACTGCTTAATCCAAAAATCACCCTGCCCTGGTTAATGCAAAGCTTAAATGTACCCGCGAGTTTTATTGCTTGGTTAGTGCCAATCAGAGAATCGGGCTCGTTACTGCCCCAACTTGCTATTGCAAACGTTATTCGCAAACTCCCCGTTCGTAAATGGGTATGGGTAATAGGTGCAGTGATGCAAGCAGGATGCATTTTAGCCATGGTTGCAGTGGCGTTTACCCTCAAAGGCGCACAAGCAGGTTATGCCATTATTGGCTTATTAATTTTATTTAGCCTTGCTAGGGGGTTTAACTCTGTAGCTGCAAAAGATGTGCTGGGCAAAGTTATTCCTAAACAGCAACGCGGTAATATTAGCGGGCTTGCTGCAAGCATTGCCGGTTTTGCCACCTTAACGTTTGGCCTCATGATGTGGTTTTTTTCACAGCAAAAAGATCAAGACATTGTGATCATCGCTTTACTACTGGGTGCATTAATGTGGTTGATTGCCGCGTTTTTTTATGCACAAATTAACGAATATAGTGGCGCTACCGAAGGAGCGAATAATGGCCTATTGCACGCGTTTTCAAAGTTAAAAATTTTATACCAAGACAAACAGTTTGCCCATTTTGTTATTACACGTGCCTTACTGCTTTGTTCAGCATTGAGCGCTCCATTTTATATTATTTTAGCCAGTAAACAGTCGTTTGAATTTTCTTTACTTGCCACCTTTATTGCCGTTTCCGGCTTTGCAAGCTTAGTCTCAGCGCCGATTTGGGGACGCTTAAGCGACTTATCTAGCCAGCGAGTGCTAGTACTCAGTGCCGCTTTAGTTACCATTAATGGGCTGGCTGTATTTGTTATTGCGACTTGGTATGGCGAGCTGCTACTAAATTGGTGGGTTATGCCTATTTTGTACTTTTTACTCTCAGTTGCGCATCAAGGAGTGCGCTTAGGACGCAAAACGTACCTCGTCGATATGGCAGAGGGTAACAAACGCACCGATTATGTGTCGGTTAGTAATACCGTTATTGGGGTTTTATTACTGATGTTAGGCAGCATTGGCTTATTAGAATCGTTTTTATCAACCGCAGAGCTTATTTTGCTCTACAGTGGATTAGGATTTTTGGGTGCAATTAGTGCGCTGTTTTTACCAAAAACAGAGTAAATAGCGCCCTATTTAACCTGCTGTAATTAAAACGCTCACCGTTAAAGTTGTGGGCGTTTTAATACAAACTTATCGTTAGTGGTGCTAAAGTAATCGCCGCCCATTTTACCTACTGTATCTAGACGCGTCGGATCTATATAATCATTTACCAACGTGGCGTCATCGACAAAAATTCCCACTACATCTAAGAGCATTATTTTGCCACCGCTTGGCTCATCTGAAATAGTGATCACCTCTCGAAGCTTACATTCATAACGTACTTTTGAAGCTGCAACACTTGGCGGATTAACTAGCTGGCTTGAGACTGACTGTATGTTGGCCTTATCAAACTCACTGACATTATTTGGGTAGTTAGCACAGCTTTGATTCATTTGCTCTACTAAGGCATGGCTAACAGTATTAACAACACATTCTTTGGTGGCCAGTAAATTTGTCAGTGTATCTTTATTGGCTTTATCGCTGGGGTTAACTTGAGTCACACTTAGCACTGCAGGCTGACAACTTGCTACGGTAAAAAAAGAGTAAGGTGCAATATTAGTTACCCCCTCACTACTTAGGGTGCTTATCCATGCAATCGGTCGTGGGCTAATGCCGCCAACTAAGTAGCTATACACAGAGCGGCTGCTGTTTTGCATTAAATCTAAAAACATTGTTTCTCACTTTTAACTTAAAAACTAAACCCTAACACCTAGGCAATACGTACTTATAAGCTAAGTCTTAATTTACATTACACTGCTAGCAAATAATTTAATTACATGCGCCAAAAAATAAATATTGTCTGGTTTAAACGCGATTTACGCTTAAGCGATCATCAACCGCTTAAAAATGCGTTTAGCAACGGACTTCCAACATTATTGCTGTATAACTTTGAGCCGCTGTTACTCGAAGATGCTCATTACAACGAGCGACATTGGCGCTTTGTGTATCAGTCACTATGTGATTTAAACCAACAACTTGCTCGCTTTAATAGCTGCGTGTACCTATTTAAACAAAAAATGCAGGGACTGCTTGAAGAGCTACATACCCAGTTTGAAATAATTAATCTCTTTAGTCACCAAGAAATTGGCTTAAATAATACTTTTGAGCGCGATAAAGCGATTAAAGCATGGTGCCAACATAATCAGATTAACTGGTTAGAGTCACCAACGGGGGCTGTCATTCGCGGTAAAAAAAATCGCAATAATTGGAATGAATACTGGCAACAAACAATGCAAGCGCCAATTGCCATTCCAGATTGGAAACACATTAAAACAGTGACACTCACACACTACCAATCGCCAAAATTACCAAGTAGTTACACAGCTGACGATGACAACTTTCAACATGGAGGGCCACGACTTGCCCGCGACGTTATGCACAGTTTTTTTGCCGAGCGCGGTAAAGGTTATCAAAAAGGGATCTCTAGCCCAAGCTTGAGCCGCACGCATTGCTCTAGGCTTTCTCCCTATTTAGCTTGGGGCAATATTAGCCTTAGGCAGGTGTATCAAATGGCGATAGACGCATACCATTCAACCCACCCCGATAAAAAAGGCTGGAAGCGCCCGCTTGCTGCGTTTATCTCTCGCCTGCATTGGCATTGCCATTTTATGCAAAAGTTTGAAAGCGAATGCAGCATGGAATTTAAAGCATTAAATCCGGGTTACCGTGCATTTCCGTATCGTGATGACGCTAACGTTACTAGCGATATTGAACGCTGGGCGCAAGGACAAACTGGGGTGCCAATAATTGATGCTTGCATGCGCTGCTTAAAGGCCACCGGATATATTAACTTTAGAATGCGCGCTATGCTGGTGAGCTTTGTAACCCATCATTTAAACATAAGTTGGCAGCAAGCAAGCTTCCCACTGGCTAACTACTTTTTAGACTTTGAGCCAGGTATTCATTATCCGCAAATTCAAATGCAGGCATCGGTTACTGGCATTAATACCATTCGCCATTACAACCCCATTAAGCAATCTGAAGACCAAGACCCAACCGGCGCATTTATAAAAAAATGGTGCCCCGAACTTGAAAAGCTCCCCATTGAATATTTACATCAACCTTGGCAGCAAACGCCCATGGAAGCATTATTTAACGACTTTAAACTTGGTGAAGATTACCCAGAGCCGATGCTTGATTTAACTCAGGCATCTAAAGAGGCACGCGAGCGATTATGGCAATACCGAGAGCGTAGCGAGGTTAAACGTGCTATTCATGCCATACTTAAAAAACATGTAGCCATCACTCCCTCGGTACGTAAAACCAAAAAGCAATCAGGCAAATAATCATGGCACATAAAAAACTAACCCTACCTGAAAAAATATGCCCTGTGTGTAACAAACCTTTTGCATGGCGTAAAAAATGGCAACGAGACTGGGATAACGTTATTTATTGTTCACAGCGATGTAAACGTAGCAAATAGAGATTGGCGTTTATCTTGCACCCTCCATGTTACTGCGTACATTTTTCAGCAATTATCGGATAAATTTACATACAACCGATATCAATGCTGAAAAATTTACATTAATCGCAACAAGGAGAACATGATGACAATCAAAAAAACGGCAAGCTCAAATTGGTCTGGCGATATTAAAAGTGGTAAAGGCACTATTTCAACTCAAAGCGGCGCACTCGATAACCAGCCGTATGGGTTTAATACCCGCTTTGAAGATAAACCCGGCTCTAACCCAGAGGAGTTAGTTGGTGCAGCCCACAGTGCTTGCTTTAGCATGGCGTTATCGCTGGCGTTAGGAGATGCGGGTTATACTGCTGACGATATAAACACCAAAGCGACTGTAAGCTTAGATGAAGTAGACGATGGCTTTGCAGTGAGTGAAATTGAATTAGTGGTGAATGCAAAAGTTGCTGATATTTCAAATGAGCAATTTCAAACCCTGTGTGAAGACACTAAAAAAGGCTGCCCTATCTCTAAATTACTCAATACCAGCATAAAACTAACCGCAACACTTAACTAATTTTGCAAACCTACTATACTTTTAGCGTAGCAATAAGGTTATATAAGCATAACCTTATTGCTGATTTTTCATGAGTTGAATAAAAACTTAATTATGAGTTACATTAATGTTAGCTAATATAATTATGTAAAATCTCAATACTTTGTTAGGATTACCAAAACTTAACCACCTTTTAGTGTGGGTTAATAAAAAAGGTGGATGAATGAACGAAAAATCACAAAGTTGCGAAAAAGTATCTTGTAGCAACTGCGCTGATTCTAGCGAGCTAGACTTTGACTTTACCATGGCATTTCAGCCTATTATAAGTTGTCAAAATAACACTATTTATGGGTATGAGGCTTTAGTTCGTGGTTTAAACAACGAGTCGGCTTTCTCTATTATTTCCCAAGTAAACGACGACAATCGCTATACCTTTGATCAACTGTGTAGAATAAAAGCCATTGCGCTTGCCTCTAAGCTAGGCATAAACACCATGCTAAGCATTAACTTTTTACCCAACGCTATTTATAAGCCTGAGCGCTGTATTCGTACCACCCTAGAAGCGGCTAAAAAGTACAACTTCCCTACAACTAATATTATGTTTGAATTTACTGAAGTTGAAAAAATAGAGGATAGCAGCCACGTTGAACGGGTTGTAAGCTACTACCAAGAGCTGGGCTTTAAAACAGCCACCGATGACTTTGGCTCAGGCTACTCTGGATTAAACTTACTAGCTGATTTTCAAACAGATATTATTAAACTCGATATGGCACTTATACGCGATATCGACAAAGATACAAAACGCCAAACTATTGTGCGTAACTGCTTAAATATGTTTAAAGAGCTAAACGTAATGGCACTGGCTGAGGGCATTGAAACAGTTGATGAATATCACTGGTTAAAAAATGCCGGCATTGATTTAATGCAAGGCTACTTGTTTGCCAAACCAGGCTTTGAGTGCTTACCAGACGTTAATTTTCAATAACATTTAGTTGTTATAAAAAACCGCCGCAAAGGCGGTTTTTTCGTATTTGCTATGCAATAACCCAAATTACATATTACCAAGCTCTATCATCATTGCGGTGTACATACGTAAATTAAGTGCTAGTTGCTCAAGCGTAATAAATTCATGCTCTGAGTGACCTGTGTAGCGTTTACCCGGCATTGATGGGCCAAACGATACGGCATTATCAAATAATTTAGCGTTGGTACCACCACCAATCGACACAAAACCTGCGTCTTGATCGCCAGTAAAATGTTTAAAAATATCAAGTAACTTCTGCGCATGAGGCGCTCCATCAAGCAGCATGGGTGTGCCAATGGTAGTTTTAACATTTGCCAATGTTACTTTATTATCAGCTTGCCATTGGGTAAGCGCACTATTAATTTGCAGCTCAAGTAAGTCAGCCTCTTTACCCATAGGGCGACGAGCATTAACCGCTAACGTTAGGTTATTGCCGTCTCGTTCAATAACAGTGGGCGCTACCGTCATTGGTCCCATAAAGTCATGTTTATACGCAATATCACCAAATTGTTTACCGTATATATCTAGGCCTATTAGCTGATTTACAAACTTAATGAGCTGCCCATCGCTGTTGTTTTCAAGCTCGACGGCTTTAAATAGTTCAGCCAAATAAGCAATGGCATTAACACCTGATTCTGGTTCAGATGAATGTGCCGATACCCCTTTTACACTAATTAAAGTTCCATTTATTTGTTCGTCAAAGGTAAATTCTACTTGCTTAAGAGCCGTGGCGGTTTGTTTTAATAGAGTCACTAATTCAGCACTGGCGTTATGCAAGGTTAAGCTGGCATCTTCAGGAATTTGGCTCGCAAAGGCACCACCCGTTACATTACTTACATACACACCGGTTTGCGCTGATGTAGCTGCAAACGTAGGCGAAATTAAGCTCCAGCCTTTTTCAGCAACCACCACGGGATATGAGGCATCAATGGTGACCGCATACTTTGGCTGCTCATAAGTTTTCATAAATTCGGTTAAAGGCCCCCAATCAGATTCCTCGGCTAAATAAACCATCAGCTCAATGCGGTTATCAAGGGTTATACCTTTATCTTTTATGGCTTTCATCGCATATAAAGCAGTGGCAATAGCGCCTTTATCGTCTTCGGTACCTCGGCCAACTAATTTACCCGGCTCTGAGGTATCAATAATAAATGGGCTTTGCTTCCATTTACTGGCGTTTGCAGGTTGTACATCGCCGTGAGTCACTATGGTTACTTTTTCTTTTTGCTCACCCATACCTATGAGTACGGTATAGCCTAAATCTTGGTAGTCAAAGCCAAGTTCAGCGGCTTTCATTTTTAATAACGCTTTAAAGCCAATAAAATCAGGATTTTGTGGCGCACTGATCTCACTTTTATTCACCGTAGGAAACGATACTAAATTAGTAAGCGTATGCACCTGTGCATTTTGGTAGCTATTAACTGCGTAATCGGCCACGCTTTCACTGTGTTTATTAAATTG
Organism: Pseudoalteromonas sp. BSi20311; assembly: GCF_000239875.1. Lineage (NCBI taxonomy): Bacteria > Pseudomonadati > Pseudomonadota > Gammaproteobacteria > Alteromonadales > Pseudoalteromonadaceae > Pseudoalteromonas > Pseudoalteromonas sp. BSi20311. The sequence goes on from NZ_BADU01000010.1 coordinate 18,531, forward strand.
TGCATGAGCGCTAAATGCACATAAGGCAATACTTGCTAAAGCGAGCTTGTTCAAAACAGATTCCATTTAATTAACAATAAAGAGCTCTAATTATAACCTCCTTGCAAAGTGACAAACAGCGCTTTGCGGCAGACCTACAAGCAAAGCTTATAATTTGTCTAACAGCTTTGAACAAGATGCCTGTATAATGCGCAGCTCAAAATTACGAGGTGAATCATGAATCGCAGAAAAAAGATCATTACAAAATTTAATAACAAAGATAAGCGTGCTAATGCCAAGCTGCATAAAAGCAACAAACCGGCTTATGTTTCAAAAGCAGAACGCGCAAAGCTTGCTGAACAAGATGCCGAACAAGCAATTGAGCACGGGGCTACCGAGGTAGTGCAAACAAGCGTTTAATCATTATTATGATAGGGTAAGAGGCTTAAATTGAGTGTTAAAAAACTTAAAATGAGCCAAATAACGAACCGCCACATAGCAAACTACCCCACTGGCCACAATCAATTCAAACGTTGCTAAATACTGTATTTGCTTAACAAACTGCAAATCAATTCCCACTGTATGCATCCATGCGGCAAGTTTAAATAACGCGGTAGCACCAATGACCATAGGAAAAGTAAACGCAGCGTAACCTGGGCAAAATGGACGGCGCAGTAATTTAAAAAATGCGACATAAATTATAAAGGTCATCAGTACTGCAATTCCAAATAACAAGCCAATAATAACCGGTGACGGCTCGCTGTTCACTGTAAAGTAACCAGCTAACGATAAACTTGCTGGCGCAGCTAAAATAGCCAATGTAGGCTGTGCAGCATCAGGAATGTGAGCTGCAAAAATGATTCGGTAAATCATCATAGGCAACATAACTGCGTACATCAACATGCCAAAGTAAAGCGCCCCTTGCGCTAAAAACAGCAGTGCCGGATTCCCTGAAAACGCCACATCGGCAACGATGATCCCAACCGGCGGTACAAACCAGCTTGGCACCATATGCTCAATTTTAAATTCAATCACTCGATGAGTAATAAAACTGATTAAAAACACCACATGTAATAAAAATGCACCAACCCAAAGCATATCTCCCGCAAGGGAGTAAAACTGCCCTAAAGAATTAGACACCACTAAAGTAGCCATAGCAAAAGTAGGCACCACACTGCCTACAACTGGGTGGGCTAAATCGGCTTTAAGCAGCTGAGGATGCAATAAAAACTTAAGTGTTAACAATAGCAATAATACGCTCGCAATAGCGGCGCCTGTATATTGTGCTACGCCATTTAGGCTAAACATACTCTCCCAAGCCCAACCTAGGCTGGCAATACCTAATGCCAAGCCGCCCATTGGTGTTGGTGCACCTGATACTTTTGTTTTTATATGTTTAAACATCTCTATTCCACCCTGTGGTTGTAACTTACAGAGAAGTTTACGCTTGCATTTCGTTTAATTAAATCTAATTATATAGAACACTCGTTCATATAAACCAAACATAAAATCATGAATATTTCCCTTAAACAGCTCAAGGTGTTTGTAGGCATAACCCAGCACAACACACTTACAGCGGCGTCTGAGTCATTGTTTTTATCTAAAGCGGCGGTGAGTATGGCGCTTAGCGAACTTGAAAAGCAGTTAGGCCATCCGTTATTTGATCGTGTAAATAACCGATTACTATTAAATCAAGAAGGGCAAAAGCTACTGCCCCTCGCTGATGAGCTATTAAATCGGGCAAACACTATCGACACCTTGTTTTTAGACAACGCCCCTGCCAGCGGAACCTTAAAAATTGGTGCCAGCGATACTATAGGTAATCATCTATTGCCTGCTTTACTAAGCAAATTCAGAGCGCAGCAACAGCATTACTCGCAACAAATACTGATTTCTAATTCGGCGCTTATTTGTCAAAAGCTTATAGATTACGAGCTCGATATAGCACTTATTGAAGGCCAAGCCCATCAAGGCGATTTAGTCTCTAATGTGTTTAGCCATGACGCTATGTGTATTATTGCGCCAATAAACCACCCACTGGCTGCAAAAAAGCAACTTAGCTTTAACGACTTAAATAGTAGCCAATGGGTATTAAGAGAGACGGGCTCTAGCTCGCGTTCCTTCTTTTTACATAGCCTTGCACCACATATAAAAAATTGGGCACAAAGCGTGGAGCTCAACACCACTGAAGCGCTTATAAACTGTGTAGCGAATGGCTTGGGTTTAGGATGCTTATCATCACTCGCCGCACAATATGCCCTAAAAGATGGCCGCGTTACGCAGCTTAACTTAAACCACTCCATGCAAAGACAGTTTTGGTTAGTGATGCATAAAGACAAATACAAAAATCCGCTGCTAACGCAGTTTATAGATTTTTGTCACAAGCAGACTTAAAAAATTAATAGTAATTAACCGTCAGACTCGATTAACCAAAAATCGAATCTGACAGCTCGCACTAACTTACTCTCTCATCTTAAAACGCGTAACTCATGGCTAAATTTATTGAGCGCCCCTGCCCTGCCAATTGGTTAAAGCCCTGCGACATGTCTTGTTTAAACTCCGCAATACTCACGCCACCTAATGGTAATTCATAATACTCATCAAGCAGATTGGTAATATCAACACTTACGGTCAATGCATCCCAACTGGCTTTTGAGCTTAAATTAAGTAAATGGTACTGCTCAGTTTGGTTTTCTAGGCGGTTGCTATCTACGCGAGTTTTACTATCGACCCACTGCCACGTGAGTGCGTTTTCAAAGCGGCCAACTTGCTGGTTAATGGCAAATTGGCTTTGCAGCGGCTTGATTTGATAAAGCGGCTGATTGGTATCATCGCGCTTACCACGGGTGTTGGTAATATCCGCTTTTAATGACCAGCTACCATAGTGCTTAGACTCGTGCAGTGCTAAAACCGCATCTAGCTTTACACCATAAAGCGTAGCATCTAGGTTATTAAATATAAGTACATTACGGGTATTGGCAGCAAGCGCTGTGCGGTTAAAGCTTCTTACTATGTTGGCATCAATATAGTCATTCACGTCGCTCACCCACGCATTAGCACTTATACGCCAGCTGTCGTCTTTTGCCATACGGGTGTACGTGCTGCTAAGCGTGTGTGCGGTTTCTGGTTTAAGGTTTATATTACCAATATAGCCATTGCCATCGCCATACCATCCAATCATGGTGGTGGCCATATTACCTACGCCCCAGCTGTAGCGTTCGTATAAATTAGGCGCACGATTTTTACGGGCTAGGCCGATTTGCAGCTCGTCGTTATTGCTTAGTTGATAATTAATCAGCACGTTTGCATCAACTAAATTATCTGTTTGTTTTTTACTTTGGTTATTAAACTTTTTAGCCGCCATTGCATCACTTGGCATCGCCATGGCCATTGCATTCATTGCAGCCATGCCTGCACTATATGCTTGCACATCATCAGTGTTGGTCATTACATTTTCAAATCGAATACCTGCATTTAACCACCAGCGAGTATTTAGTTGGCTTTCATATTCAGCAAGCACTGCAATACGCTGACGCCGGCCATTATTAATATTGTTATAGTCATTTGGTCCCATCATCATTGAGCCCTCAACTGCAGGCCACCAGTCCTCTAATTTCATGTGGTGATACTCTTGCGCGAGTAGTAACTGGCTGTTGTTATCAAGCGCTAGTCGCCATTTTAACTGGGTGCTTATATCCTCAGCATCGGTTTTCATAGGCATTTTTCCGGCTTTTTCTGCGCTAAAAAACCCCATTTCATGCTTTACGTTATGCCAATTTAACTGCGCTTCAAGCTCACTGCTTGTAAAAGCACGTTGATACTGAGCAACAGCGCCATAGCTGGTGTTATCTGTCATATCCATATATTGATTAGCAAAGCCTTGATAGGGTATTTTTTGATGGCTTAGCTTAACCACTAATTGTTGCTTATCATCGCGCATGGCAGCACTTAAACTATGGTTTTGCGCGCGGTATAGGGTATCGAGCACTAAATCGCCGTTACCATCTTCATAGCTGTTAGCATCGCTAAACGCACCTTGATAATTAAAACTGAGTACATCGCTGGCAATGCGCATACCTGCGCCGACCTTTTTGGCGTTATCAAGGGTGTTGTACTGGGCTGACACATAACCTGAATGCCATGCAAGTTCGCTACTTTCACTGTACTGAGGTGAAATAGAATTAACAGCAATCACACCTGCAATATTATCGCCTCCCGCGCTTACTGGAGAAACACCTGCAACCACTTTGTAGCTACTAATTTGATTAGCTGAAATATAAGACAGTGGCGGGTTCATTTGGTTAGCACAGGCGGCGGTGATTTGCGCCCCATCAACCAGTACCGCCACTCTATCGCCCATTAAACCATTTAAAACAGGTAAATTGGCCATGCCACCGGCGGCTGAAAAGTCCACTCCTAAATCGGTTAATAGCGATTCAGATGAGCCTAATGATAGGTGTTTATTTTGTGCTTGGCCGTGCACTTCAATCACTTCAATTGAGGTGTCATCTGCAAAAGCAACTGGCGATAATACGCTACTTATAACAAGCGCTAAAGGGGATAATAAATAAGAGGTTAAAGAATTTTTTTTATCAGTCATTATTGATTTACCACAAAATTTTTGTGGGTAAATTATACTTGCTGTAGCAATCTAAAAAGCGCGACATATTGTCGCACTTTGTTAATTTTTAACCCTGTTCGTCGTCAAAAATATCTTCTATTTTTAACTCAAACAACCTCGCAGCTTTAAAGGCCAGTGGCAAGCTGGGGTCAAACTTACCTTTTTCAATCGCATTAATAGTTTGGCGAGAAACATCTAGCAGCTCGGCCAACCTTGCTTGGGTGTAGTTATGCTCGGCTCTTAATACCTTTAATCGGTTTTTCATTCATCACCTGCACAATAGTGTTTGTTAAGCACATACACGCTAATTAAATACACTGCTCCCATTAAAAACATTAAATCGGGTATCTGTGCTTTAAAATCAATTAAGCCACTCAATTGCAAATTAGTGTACGCAAGCCCACCTACCAATATTGCACCTAGGGTAAACCCCATGGCACTGAGATGTATTTTTTGCATCAGCTCATCCATCCCCTGTAAGTAACGTTTGTTAGCCAAAATCATTACAATGCCGGCTATTACATTTACAACTATAAAAAAGCCGCTAATTATCTCTGCGCGATCCCAAATTAATGTCGGGCCAAAGCTACATAACGCTAAGGTGAGTAACCAAATCAAGGTACATTTAGCTAAGTAGCTAGTATTTTTAATTTGGCGTTGTTTTAAATTTAATTCTGCTTTCATTGCCTTTATCCTGCTTTTAAAAGTAATGCTTACTTTACAAATATCATCCATAGCACGCAAAAAGCCAAGTTAGCATTACATTTTAAATTTAACACTGCTTATTTTATATTGCGTTAATACTTTGCTGACTTACTTAGCCATCCTTTGGTTGGCTCAAGTTAAATTTTATTCATCTTTAATTATGGTTTAGGCCATGACTGGGGAAGGCTTTTAATTTAAAATGCCTGCCTCTTTATTCCTCATTCCCATATTCAATTTTAAATAAACGAGTGTGTTTTATTTTTTAAACATACAGGCGTTTTATTTGTTATCAAATTTTATTCAATACCTTCAAGGATTTTACATGGCCGTTGATATTATATCGCCGTCGAGTCAGCCCAATAGAGCCGCTATTTTAGTAGTGCTTGCACTAGGCACTTTTATTTTGGGTTTATCTGAATTTTCTATGATGCCTATGTTGCCATTAATTAGTGAAGCATTTGCTAGTACCCCATCACAAAGTGGTTATGCCATTAGTGCTTATGCTCTGGGGGTGGTTGTTGGCGCGCCTATTTTAATGTTGGCAACAGCCAACATGCGTAAACAAAAAGCGCTGTTACTATTTTTAAGTTTAATGTGTATTGCTAATAGTTTAAGCGCCTTAGCTAGCTCATTAGAACAACTGGTGCTCTTTAGG
>NZ_BADU01000009.1:0-25057 GCF_000239875.1 Pseudoalteromonas sp. BSi20311
TCAACTATATTGTGGTCATAAAATTGAATTGCGCATTTTTCACCATTATCTTTTATAAACATTAATGTAGTAGATACTTCGTATAAAGTTCTCCACCTAGAAATCGCTGCGTCAGCAAAGCCATTATTTAATAGGGCTAAGATTTCTTTTGAAACTAAACATGCTCTTGCGTGAAGATTAAGTAAGACTGTAGTTAGAACAATTTCGTTTTCATAGTTTTTGTCTGGATTAAATGATGAAGCATTAACTTCACTCAACCAACAGGTAAATGATACATACCTTTCAAGCAAAGCAATTTGTAATTGCCAAATATCTTTATGTTTTTTATTGAAGTTAGAGAGCTGAGAAGAATTAAAGTTAACTAGAGAATCACCAACAAAAAAGAAATTAATTGCTTTTAACAAGTTTTGACTAGCTTGGGATGAAAAGTCCTTTACTTCTGATTTTGTAAAAGAACTATCAGAGCCATTTTTTAATAGCTCTTTATATAAATCTTCAACAGCAGTTTCGACAATATCTTTTGAATGCATAGAGTTCCTAAAATTAAAATTTCAGAAGTAATTAAAAATTTAAGTAATTAGTTTGATCGACTTATAATTGAAAGTTCAGTAATCAGTCTTATTGTAACACGTAATAATTAAATTATAATTGCAAAGCTTAAGTGCCCATAAATTACGTTATGTTAAGTTGCGTTATTTAAATTAAAGTGGGCGTAATCATAAAAACTAGCCCACTTATGATAGGGTTTTGATAGCTTAGTTTAGCTCAGAATCGACCCAAAATTTAGTGCCTTTTAAAACAGCTTGCAGTGCAAGGCCACTTTCGGTTAAAGAGTAAACAGTAACTTGGTCAGCAATAGCTTCGGCAACTAAAGCGCCACCTTTATCTTGGTATTTTGCAGCAGCATCGGCATTACCACCGAACGCCCAACCATGTTTAATAAATCTATTTAACGCTGCTTGATCGTGAAAAACCATCACAATATTGAAATCTTTAACACCTAAACCTAAGCCTAAACCAGCTTCGCCCATATTCATATAGGTAGATTTTCCGGTTAGGTTATTTTTTACTACACCGTACCCACCACCAAAACTGGCTAAAATAACGTTTACGTTGGCATTATCAAATACAGCATAACCGGCAGAGTTTGCAATTTGAGTTTTAACATCTGGTTTTTTTTCGTATAAAGCAGTTAATGTATTCGATTTCATACTTTGTACTAAAGCACGTTTTTCTCCAGGAGAAGCACTGCCTGTAGTAGCGCAACCTGTTAATAAAACGCTAATAACTAACATGCTCAACAGAAGTAATTTTTTCATGATTTTTCCTTTAATAAGGTATATGGTTAATAAATCTGCATTTAGCATAAATATCAAAATTTCGTTATGTCCAATACTAGACAGTATCGGACTTTAAGGTTAATCTATAAGTCTATTATTTTCTTATATATTTTACTATTATGCTTGTTGCTCTGGTCGATACATTAAAACAATTACGTTATCAAATAGCTCACCTTGAAGATAATACACTCCAATCAGAATATCCAGAACTAGCCTCTTTTATACAGCAAGTCAGCTTGACTGTAACTGAATCAAAGGCCGATCTTAACTTTTTATACCAGTTTTTATATGTTTATGGCCGAAAATCAGAAGCAACTTATAGTCGTTTTCGCAATGAATTAGAACGATTTTATTTGTGGTCATGGCTTATAGCTGAAAAATCAGTATTCGATTTAAAGCGTGAAGATATTGAGGCGTATGTTGATTTTATGGTCGAGCCGGACAAAAAGTGGGCATCAACTTCGGTGCAGTGGCGCTATAAAGATGAGCAAGGAGTACGTAGGTTAAACCAAAATTGGCGCCCTTTCATGCAAAAAGAATCTATTGCGAGTCAGCAAACATTATCCGCTATGTTTACTGCACTTAATGTATTTTACAAGTTCGCTATTTTAGAAGAAAAAACCTTCGCTAACTTTGTACCTGTGGTTAAGAAAAATAGCCCCTACTTGGTTGTACAATCACAAATACAAATTCCCGATACATTAAGCGATATTCAATGGGAATACGTATTTGGAGTAACGCGTGATCTGTGCGAACAAAAACCAGAGTATGAAAGAAACCTTTTTACCCTCGCCTGTTTAAAAGGATTATATTTACGTATATCAGAATTATCAGAACGTCCACAATGGTCACCTGTTATGTCTCATTTTTGGCAAGATAACGATGGCTTTTGGTTTTTACGTATAATGGGTAAGGGTAATAAATTACGAGATGTAACTTTAAGTGATGATTTTCTTGAGTATTTAAAACGTTATCGGTTATACCGTGGTTTACCTGCCCTGCCCCGGGTTGACGAATCCGACCCGTTAGTGCATAAAATTCGTGGCCAAGGTGGTATGACAGTAAGACAAATTCGACGTTTAGTACAACAAAGTTTTGATATTGCACAGCAGTCATTACTTGATGATGGGTTTAAAGATGACGCGGAACAATTAGAAGCGGCCACTGCACATTGGCTTCGACATACCGGTGCAACGCATGACGCACAAACTCGACCTTTAAAACATTTATCTGAAGATTTAGGTCACGCAAAAATAGCCACAACTGATCAAATATATATTCAAACAAATATTAAAGAACGGGCAAAGTCTGGAATAAAAAGGAAGATTTAATGGAATACTTAGTTATTGCTTTTATTGGTGCATTATTTTTAATTTATTCTATAACACTACGCCAATTAGAAAAAACAGAAATTACTGGGCCGATGTTTTTTGTTATAGGGGGGATGCTGCTAGCATTGATAGCTCCGAACGAAAGTGAAAATTTTAAAAATGGCTTACGGTTTTTACTGCCCTTTATCGAATTAACGCTCAGTATCTTTTTATTTACCGATGCAGCAAAGTCAAAATTAGGAGTATTAAGGCATAGTTTTCAATATCCTAGTTTACTTTTATTTGTTGCCTTACCTTTAACCCTATTACTCGGGGTTGCTACCGCGTTATTTTTATTTGCTGAGCTTTCATTAATTCAAGCAGCACTTATCGCAATTATATTAACCCCAACCGATGCGGCGTTAAGTAAGGGGTTATTAAGTAATACAAAAGTGCCTGAAAAAATACGCGAAGGTATTAATACTGAAAGTGGTTTAAACGATGGCTTATGTGTGCCTATATTTTTAATATTTATTCTGCTTGCAAAAAATCCTGAATCCGCAATTACTGCAACACAAACGTTAACTGTATTTGGTAGAGAATTGGGAGTTGCATTATTAATTGCATTCGCAGGTATTGCTGTTTTTATTCCGTGTTTAAACTTTGCAATGAAGCGACATTACTTTGCCCAAAACACTAGCCCGTTTTTACTATTGGGTTTTGCTATGGCTGTATTTTCACTTACGCAATATTTTCATGGCAGTGGATTTATTGCCGTATTTGTAGCTGGGCTTTTATTTGATAAATACGCGAGCACCAAAATAAACAAAGAGCTGATTGAAGACTCAGAGCATATAGCTGACTTTTCCTCTTTAATGATTTGGTGTTTATTCGGTTTTGTTTGTGCTTATTTAGTGATCCCGAAATTAAATACTGAAATAATAATTTATGGGCTACTTAGTACAACACTGATCAGAATAATTCCTGTTATGTTGTCACTGCAATTTACGTCATTAAAAATAAAAGAGCGTTTAACGTTTGCTTGGTTTGGGCCAAGGGGGTTGGCTTCAATTGTATTTACCTTAATGGTGATAGACACACAAATAGAAAATAAATTTCAAATTGCGACCATTGCTATGACCACAATTTTATTTAGTGTATTTATTCATGGTATTAGTACAAAACCGATTGCAGACAGTTTTGCTAAAAAAACTAAATAAATATAAACAAAAATAAAAAGGCGTAACTTAATAATAAGTTGCGCCTTTTTATTTTACAGCTTACTTAGTTAAATTATTAACTAAGTACTTTTGCCAGTAACTCTATTGGATGCTTAGGCTTAAATTTTTCATAACGTTTTACTTGGCTACGACATGAAAAGCCAGTTGATAAAAGTTGCTCAGGTTTATTTTTATCAACGATAGGTTTCCAACTCATTTCATAAAGTGCTTTGGAGTTTGCTTGGTTTTGTGCTTCATGACCATAAGTGCCGGCCATACCACAACACCCAGTATTTGTGGTGTTTAATGTTAAACCAAGTTCATCAAAAATATTTTTCCACACACTTGCTGCTTTTGGTAATGCAGTCGTTTCGGTACAGTGACTTAATAAGGTAAATTCAGTATTTATTTGTTTAGCTTTTAAAGCACTGAACGATTGTGTTTCTAACCATTCATGCGCAAGTTGCACATTAAAATCGCCACGGTTACTTTCTAAAATTGTATTATACTCATCGCGATAACACATCACTAACGACGCATCTAAACCAACTAGCGGTGCATTAATATCATTAAGCTGATTTAAAAACTCTGCAGCATTTTTTGCCGTTAGCTTAAATTCATGCAAAAAACCTTTCACGTGCTGAGGTTTGCCATTGGGTTTAAAGGGTAACAGCATTGGTTTTTTTCCAAGCTGAGTAATTAGTGTAAAAAAACTCTCAACCAATTCTGCTTCGTAAAAGCTGGTGAATGGGTCTTGAACAATGAGTACATAATCATTTTGCTCATCGGTACTTAGTTTTTTAAGTAATTCTAAATTAAATTTTTGCGCTTTGTTTACACGTTTGTTGAGTGCAGGAATACTTAGCTGAGGGGTATCAACATAGCCTACCGTTTTTTTAATGAGGCCACTAACTAATGATGTTTTTACAATTGGATTAATAACCCTAGCAAATTTTGCCATTAACGGTGCACTGTTTTCTATATTACCCACTAAGTAATCTTTGAGTGGGCGGGCATAATAACTGTGATAATAATTTAAAAAACGGGCACGGAAAGTTGGCACATCTACTTTTATTGGGCAAGCCGTAGTACACGCTTTACACGCTAAACATTCATCCATTGAGGCTTTTACTTCATGTGAAAAATCGTAAACGCCTTGTTTTTTCTCTCTGCTATGAACAAAGCGCTCCCACCAGGTAATGACTTCACCTTTGTTAAGTTCTTTTTCCACCTCAAGTAAATTAACTTCTTTTGACTCTTGAAGACGTAACCATTCACGCATTAGCCCTGCTCGACCTTTTGGCGAATTACGGCGATCACCGGTCACTTTGTATGACGGGCACATTGGCGAGTTTTCATCATAATTAAAACACAAGCCGTTACCATTACAGGTCATTGCATTGTTAAAACTGGTTTTAACATCAATAGATATTTGCTTGTCAAAGTAAGAACGGTTTTGCCCATCAACGCTAACTAGTGAGTCTTCACTTTCAAGCGGGGTACATATTTTTCCGGGGTTGATTTTATTATTTGGATCAAACGCCGATTTTATTTTTCGTAATTGCGTAAATAAATGCTCACCAAAAAATTCAGGACCGTATTCACTTCTATAGCCTTTACCGTGCTCGCCCCACATCAAACCACCGTATTTTGCGGTGAGTTTTACTACTTCATCTGAAATAGTGCGCAGTAATTTTTCTTGTTCTGGGTCGCACATATCTAGTGCCGGCCTAACATGTAAAACGCCAGCATCAACATGACCAAACATACCGTACTGTAAATTATAGCTATCAAGTAGCGCTCTAAATTCAACAATATAATCGGCCAAATTTTCTGGTGGAACGGCGGTGTCTTCTGCAAATGCGAGGGGTTTTTGGCTGCCTTTTACATTACCGAGTAAACCCACTGATTTTTTACGCATTGCATAAATTTTCAGTATATCACTTTTATCACTGGTTAACTGATAGCCAATAACGCCATTAGTTTGGTTAGCAACACACTCATCTAACAATTTGCACAAAGTGTCTACTTTGTTTTTTATGTCTTCTGGTGATACGGCATTAAACTCAACCATGTTGAGTCCTTGCATATCTTTATTAGCAACGTCGGTTATTAAGTCCGATACTGAATGCCAAATAATATCTTCGCGGGCAAGATTTAATACTTTGCTGTCAACGGTTTCAACTGAAGTTGCGCGGGCATCAACTAAAAATGGTGAATGGCGAAGCGCAGAATCAAAACTGTCATATTTTATATTTATGAGGGTTTTAAATTCTGCGATAGGTGTTAGGTTTAATTTTGCTTCAGTAACTATGCCTAAAGAGCCTTCTGATCCGGTTATTAAGCGGCTCATATCAAAAGTTTGTAAGTCTTCACTTAGCACATGCTCTAGGTCATAACCGGTTAAAAATCTATTTAACCGTGGAAATTTGGCTAATATAGCGTCGCGTTCATTAAGTGATATGTCTAATACTGTTTTGTAGAGTTTGCCAATTAAGGATTCCTGATCGGCAATTATTTTTGCTTTTTCAATGTCTATTGGACTGGTAGACATTGCAGTGCCATCAACTAAATAGGTGGTTAGCCCTAAAACATGGTCGCTGGTTTTGCCATAAACTAAGGAGCCTTGCCCCGATGCATCAGTACTGATCATGCCGCCAATAGTGGCGCGGTTACTAGTAGATAAATCGGGTGAAAAGAAAAATCCATACGGTTTTAAAAAGTCGTTAAGTTGATCTTTTATCACACCGGTTTGAACTCGTACCCAACCTTCTTCAACATTTATCTCGAGGATTTCACGCATATAACGTGATAAATCAACCACAATACCAGGCGTTAAAGATTGACCATTTGTTCCTGTGCCGCCACCGCGAGGACCAAAAGTTAACGATAAAAAAGGGTCTTGCGATGCTATTTGCAGAGCAACTTGAATGTCTTTTTCGCTTTTAGGAAAAATAACACCTTGCGGAAGCTGCTGGTAAATACTGTTATCAGTTGATGCTGTGAGTCTGGTTGCATAACTTGCGTCTGTATCTCCAGTAAACCCTTGATTTTTTATAGTATTTAAATAATTTGCGACAAGCTCGGTCGCGGCATCTTGTTGTGTAATAGTTGCTATCATGGCGGCGCTTATTAATGCATTTGTGTAATTATATCATGGCGATGGCTAATAGAAATTGAAGATTTTACAGTTTGTAACACTCTTTTTATCGATATATGAGCAGCTGCAATTATAATCAAGTTAAACGCCTACTATGAGGTTTATATGAAAAAACTACTAATGCAGATCAGCGGAACACTGTTTATTTTACTCGGATTATTGTTTGCTGTGGTGCCAGGGCCATCGTTAATATTTTTTATTGCAGGCTTATTCTGCTTTTCTATGTATTACCCTAAAGCAAGAGGGTATTTAACTTGGTGTCAAAAAGCACTGACTCGTTCATGTGCCTATTTAGATAAAAAATTAGCAAAAAATTAATTTTTAGTCATAAAAAATGCCAGCAGTTGCTGGCATTTTTTAACGAGGTAACTTACTTAGCAAGTTTGTCTGCTAAGTATAACCATGTTTCTAGTACTGTATCTGGGTTTAGCGAAACAGAGTCAATGCCCTGCTCTACTAACCATGCTGCAAAGTCTTCATGATCTGAAGGACCTTGACCACAAATACCTACATATTTACCTTTTTCTTTGGCTGTTTTAATAGCCATAGAAAGTAGCTTTTTGATTGCAGGATCACGCTCATCAAATAGGTGAGCAATTAAACCTGAGTCGCGATCAAGACCAAGCGTTAACTGTGTTAAATCGTTAGAACCGATAGAGAAACCATCGAAGTATTCTAAGAATTCTTCAGCCATTAATGCATTTGACGGAAGCTCACACATCATGATTACTTTAAGACCATTTTCGCCACGTTTAAGGCCATGTTCTTCAAGTAATTCAATAACGCGTTTACCTTCTTCAAGGGTACGTACGAATGGGATCATGATTTCGATGTTGGTCATATCCATGCTGTTTCTTACGCGTTTTATAGCTTCACACTCAAGTGCAAAACAATCACGGAAGTCTTCAGAGATATAACGTGCAGCGCCACGGAAACCAATCATTGGGTTTTCTTCTTCTGGCTCGTATTGCTGGCCGCCCACTAAGTTAGCATATTCGTTTGATTTAAAATCAGACATACGAACAATTACACGCTCTGGTGCAAACGCACAACCTAAGGTAGAAATACCTTCAACTAGTTTACCGATGTAGAATTCAACAGGTGATTCGTAACCGGCAATCATGTCTGTGATTTCTGCTTTTAATGCATCTGTTTGTGCATCAAAATTTAATAACGCTTTAGGGTGAACGCCAATCATACGGTTGATGATAAACTCAACGCGCGCAAGGCCAACACCTGAATGTGGTAAACGTGCAAAATCGAATGCGCGATCTGGGTTACCTACGTTCATCATCACTTTCATTGGAAGTTCAGGCATTTCGTCAACACGTGAAGTAAGTACTTCAAAGTCTAAAATACCTTCGTAGATGAAACCTGTATCGCCTTCGGCACATGATACAGTAACTTCTTGACCTGCTTTAATTAAGTCTGTTGCATTACCACAACCAACAACGGCTGGAATACCTAACTCACGTGCAATGATTGCAGCATGACATGTACGACCACCACGATTTGTAACAATCGCAGCCGCGCGTTTCATAATAGGTTCCCAGTCTGGGTCTGTCATGTCGGTAACTAAAATGTCACCTACTTGTACTTGGTCCATCTCTTTGATTGAATCAAGTACACGTACAACACCACTACCAATTTTATGACCAATTGCACGGCCTTCAACAACAACATTGCTGCTGCCATTTAGTTGGAAGCGTTCCATTACGTTTGTGTCTTCGTTTGAGCGAACAGTTTCTGGACGCGCTTGAACTATATATAGTTTGCCATCGTTACCATCTTTTGCCCATTCGATGTCCATTGGACGACCGTAATGCTTTTCAATGATTACAGCTTGTTTGGCAAGATCTTGCACTTCTTCATCTGTAATCGAAAATTTGTTTGAAAGTGCAGAGTCTACGTCAACAATTTCTACTTGTTTGCCATGAGCTTTGTCTTGAGAGTAAATCATTTGAATGGCTTTAGAGCCAATGTTACGACGTACTACAGCTGGCTTATTTTTAAGTAGCGTTGGTTTATGAACATAAAATTCATCTGGGTTAACCGCACCCTGTACAACCATTTCACCCAAACCATAGCTTGATGTGATAAACACTACATCTTCAAAGCCCGATTCAGTATCAATACTGAACATTACACCTGATGCTGATTTATCAGAGCGTACCATGCGTTGAATACCCGCTGATAACGCTACACCACGATGATCGTAGCCTTGGTGAACACGATAAGAAATAGCGCGGTCGTTAAATAACGAAGCGAATACGTGTTTAATAGCAGTCATTACAGAATCAATACCAACAACGTTTAAGAACGTTTCTTGTTGGCCTGCAAACGAGGCGTCTGGCATATCTTCAGCAGTAGCTGATGATCGAACAGCGAATGAAACATCTGCAGAAGCGTCACCATGAAGTTGGCTGTATGCATCGCGGATTGCTTTATCTAGACTAGGTTGGAATGGGGTATCGATAATCCACTGACGGATATCGGCGCCGACTTTGGCGAGTGTGTTTACATCATCAACATCAAGAGTATCTAAAATGTCGTGAATTTTTGCGTTGAGTCCTGATTGTTCTAAAAACTCGTTAAAAGCGTCTGAGGTAGTAGCAAAACCACCTGGGACTTGCACACCTGCGTTAGCTAAGTTTGAAATCATTTCACCAAGTGAGGCATTTTTACCACCAACTCGAGGAACATCTTGCATACCAAGCTCTTGATACCAGAGAACGTATTCTTGCACGGATCTTTCTCCAAAAAACAAATTGTAGTACTAACTGTGAGAGTTAAGAAAGAAAACCTTTTATAAAGGTCGCCCCCATTCTACACTGGCAAACGTCCTCACGTAAACCGTGATACACTTATTTTAAAATTAAATGTAATAAAAAAGAGGCTTTATGAGAACTGCGTTTTATATTTCAGATGGTACGGCAATCACATCTGAAGTGTTTGGTCATGCGACCTTGTCTTTATTTCCTGTCGAATTTAATCATAAAACAATTCCTTTTGTAGAAACCGAAGAAAAAGCGCATGAAATCAAAGCGCTTATTAACGCCACATCGTCTAAGCAAGGTGAGAAGCCTCTAGTGTTTTTTACTTTTGTGAATCATAAATTATCGGAAATTATTCGCTCTGCAGATGCTGTCTCGTATGACTTTTTAACAACCTATAGCGAAAAAATTGAAAGCGAATTAAACGTTGCCCCAGTACCTAAAGTACATAGAACCCATTCAATACACGAAAAAAGTTATGACTTTAGAATTGATGCAGTTAACTATGCTTTAATGAATGACGACGGCGGTAATATTAAAAACTTTGCTGAGGCTGATATTATTTTAGTTGGCGTTAGTCGAAGCGGTAAAACGCCAACAAGCCTCTATTTAGCCCTGCAATACGGTATTAAAGCGGCCAACTATCCGATCACAGAAGATGATTTAGAAAGCGAAGGGTTACCCAAGTGCTTAGTGCCTTATAAGCATAAACTGTTTGGTTTAACTATAGACCCTGAGAGACTGGCTGCGATCAGAGATAGACGAATGGCAAATTCAAAATATGCATCAATTAGACAGTGTCGTATTGAAGTGCGCGAAGTAGAAATGCTCTATAAGAAGCATAAAATTGCTCATTTAAATTCTACCCACCATTCGGTTGAAGAGATCTCAGCAAAAATCATTTCTGATACAGGTCTTGAGCGTCGTAAGTACTAACAAACTAACATGTGATTTAAGCATGTAATTACACACAGCACACAAAAAAGCCGCTAAATAATAGCGGCTTTTAACATATTAGGAAGGCGTATTACTTGCGAGCATCTTTTAAAAGGTCTGCAACTAAAAAGCCAAGCTCTAATACTTGATCGGCATTTAAGCGAGGGTCACATTGAGTTTTGTAACGCTGCGCTAAGTCATCATCTGATAAACCGTATGCACCACCGGTACATTCAGTAACATGTTGTCCGGTCATTTCTAAATGAACACCACCTGCGTATGAGCCTTCAGCTTTGTGAACAGCGAAGAACTGACTAATTTCGCGCATAATGTTATCAAAGCTGCGAGTTTTATAACCTGAGCTGGCTTTCTCTGTATTGCCATGCATTGGATCTGAGCTCCAAATTACCTTACGCCCTTCTTGCTGTACTTTGCGAACAAGCGCCGGTAGCTTCTCTGGTAATACATCTGCACCCATTCGTGTAATGAGCGTTAACCTGCCAGGAATGTTATCTGGGTTTAGTGCATCAATTAAACGGATAAGTTCGTCAGGATCCATACCTGGGCCAACTTTAACGCCTATTGGATTTTTAATGCCCTTAAAGAATTCAATATGAGCATGGTCTAACTGACGTGTGCGCTCACCAATCCAAACAAAGTGCGCTGAACAATCGTACCAGTCGCCTGATAAATGGTCTCTACGGGTTAATGCCTCTTCATAGCCTAGCAATAACGCTTCGTGTGATGTGTATAAATCTGTTTCTTTTAAGCTTGGCGCTATAGTTGAATTAATACCACATACTTCCATGAATTCTAAAGCGTCTTGAATTTTATCTGCCAGCTGTTGGTATTTTTCTTTTTGTGGATTAGCAGCAACAAAGCCCATGTTCCAACGGTTAACCTGATGTAAGTCAGCAAGCCCACCTTGTGCAAAAGCACGTAGTAGGTTGAGTGTTGCCGCACTGTGATGATACGCGGTCATTAAACGCTGAGGGTCTGGAATACGCGCTTCTTCAGTAAACTCAAAGTTATTTACTATATCACCACGGTAAGATGGTAACGAAACACCGTCTATTGTTTCTAAGTCGGCTGAGCGTGGCTTAGCGTATTGACCTGCCATACGTGCAATTTTTACAACTGGGCATTTACCGCCATAGGTTAGTACTACAGCCATTTGTAAAATGGTCTTAAATGTATCGCGAATATTTGCAGCGTTAAAGTCACTAAATGATTCTGCGCAGTCACCACCTTGAAGTAAAAATGCGCGGCCTTCACACACATCTTCAAGTTGTTTAAACAAACTTCTAGTCTCTTCTGCAAACACTAAAGGCGGTGCGCTTTTAAGCTGGCCTTCAACAGATTTTAATATGTCTTGATCTGGGTACTGTGGCTGCTGCAGTATTGGCAGTTCTCTCCAACTATTTGGGTTCCACGATTGCATGTTCATTCCTCATTCCTATTACCTGATGTATTGAAATTAACGTATGCAGCGTCCTTTGTTCAAGGACTAAATACACTATTTACCAATTATTTAGTTATTAGGTAAATATAAATAGGACTGCAAGCCCAGATTTGGCTGTTTTATTGATAATAAATTTTTAAATAAAAAAGCGTAAAGCATTAAAAAACAATAAGATATATAGTAAGAGTGGTATTTATTTAGCTTTGCTTGTAGCCACTTAGCTAAGCTGTTTAAGATAATGTTAAACGTAGGAACACATCATACTTAAATTACCTATACGTATTCTTAACTTTACAGTTAAAATTAAATATATCTGCCGTCAGTTATGTAGTTTCGAATATATATGCTAGCTGAGTAGTTCTGCTGGTTTATAGGGGTTTTGTGCCCATCCCCTCGAAATGAACCTTAAGATTATTTTCTGACCGATCATAAGTTATGATGATGAAAAATAATTATAAAGGTCAACCATCATCACTAATTCAGCCACTAAACGTATTCACATACTTAACGAATCCGAAATAAACGAACTTTACGCTCTACCTAACTTTAATCGTACAGACAGGGAAGACTATTTTTCACTGGATAATGAGACCCAAAAGCTCGTTAATGAGTTAAGACGATTAGAAACCAGAGTATATTTTATTCTGCTATTAGGGTATTTCAGATCACGGCCTATTACCTTTAACTTTTCGTTTGATGATGTTGTGGTTGATCTTGATTATGTTCGAAGTAAATATTTCAATGGCAAAGACATGCTATTAACTGATTTATCTCGAACAACAAAAACAAAGCTGGTTAGTAAATTACTTAAACATGTAGGTTTTTCAATTTACCAAAGCAAAATTAACAAAGCCCCATTAATTGGAAGATTAAATGATGTTGTAAAAATAAATTTAGAGCCTAGATATGTTTTCGATGAGTGCATTGCATATTTTGGTCAAAATAGAATAGCGCTAGCGGGTTACACAACGCTGCAAGATACTATATCAACGGTATTATCAAATGAACGCAATCGTATTGAAGTTGTTCTCAATGAAAATTTAACACTATCCACAAAAGCAACATTGCTGAAATTACTTGAATCAAATAATACCTTTACTGATTTAGCTAAATTAAAAAAGATGGCTAAAGACTTCTCGGCCAGTCAAATAGCACAAGAGTTGAAGACACATAAAATTATACGTTCACTTTATCCTGAAATTAAAGTGCTTATTACTGAACTGGAGCTATCCCCTAAAAACCTTGAATACTACGCGTCATTAGTTAAACACAAGACCGTTTATAAACTTAGAAGACACGATGACAGCCAAACTATTTTATATCTTGTTTGCTATTTATTTTTTAGGTACCGAGAAACCAATGACAATTTGGTTTCCGCTTTTATCTATATGATCAGAAAGTTAACTGAATCAGCTAAAGGCTATGCAAAACAACGCATTGTAGAAGATGTCACTATTGTTCGCACTAAATTAAAATCTGCGGGTAGTTTATTAAAGTATTTTATCGATGCCGACATGGACGATAACCTTAGCTTTGGTGATGTGCGTAAGAAAGCCTTTGAACTTATTCCCGCAGAGAGTATTAAGTTACTAAGTGATCATCTAGATAACAATGACTTTGATGGCCGTCAATATGAATGGCAATTTATCGATAAACAATCGAGTAAAATTAAAAAACTTATCCGCTCACTCTTCTTGTCTATTGATATCGAGTTCATTCACCTAAAAGATGAATTACGCGAACAATACACCACAGCTCACGAAGAATTAGGGGCGTTCAAAACGATAAAAACAATTAACATCAATGTGGTACCTAAAAGTGACCGAGAATATTTCGAAGGCGATAATACCAAATTAATTGCTAATCGGTTTGAGTACTTTCTTTACCGAAAAGCAGAACAGCTATTTCATAGCAACAGCCTGACCGTTAAAGAGAGTGTTAATAATAGAAGCTTAACTTCTGACTTAATCCAACCTAAAGAATGGGAGAAAAAGGCTGAAATAATTGAAAATACAGGACTTGATAAGTTGAGTGCTTCCATTAATCAAACATTAACGGATAAGAGTCAACAGCTAGAAGCTAAGCTGAAGGAAGTAAGTGAACACATTTTTAATGGCGACAATAAGTATGTTGAATTTATTCCTGGCAAGGCCGAACTTAAGTGGTCTATTCCTAATAAACGATGGCAAGAAACTATCGACAATCCACTTTATAGTCAAATTCAACATATGGGTATTGTTGAACTCATGCTATTTGTTGATCAAAAAACAGACTTTTTAAAATCATTCACTCACATTTCAGTTAACAAAGAAAAAGCACCGGCTAATAAGGAGGATTTGATCGCTTGCATCTTAGCTAATGGCACCAATTACGGTTTATATAAAATGGCGAATATTTCCGACCGTTCCATGGGTAAATTACGCAGTGTCGATGATAGTTATATTCGATATGAGACATTAACACAGTCGAATGTTCAGGTTTCCAATGCAATAGCCACGTTACCAATATTTGCCTATTACCATGTCGACGATAACCAATTGTTTTCAAGTATTGATGGTCAAAAATTTGAGTGCCGCATTAATATCTTTAAGGCGCGTTATTCATCTAAATATTTTTCTAAAGGTAAAGGCGTTTCGGCGCTTACATTAGTTTCAAACCATGTTCCAGTGAGTACGCAAGTGATTGGTGCTAATGAGTATGAAGGTCATTTTGCTTTCGATTTACTTTATAATAATTCATCAGACATACAGCCAAGTACGTTATCCACTGATACGCATGGTACCAACAATGTCAACTTCGCTATTTTGGACTTCTTTGGCTATACGTTCGCCCCTCGATACGCAAAAATGAAAAAAATATTTTTTAATTTATTTGAAGTGTCTGAAGAAGATGGTGGACGTATTCAATTGATAAAAGAAATCAATCATAAACTCATTACTGAAGAGTGGGATGACATTCAACATATCTTGTGTTCATTGAGCCGAAAGACTACCACACAAAGCACTATCATTAGAAAGTTGAGTAATGGCAAGAGTCGCACATTGGCAGCCATTCATGAATACGACCGTTTGATAAAATCAATTTATGTTTTGGAATACGTTGATAATTCCACGCTACGCCATTATGTTCAGCAAGCCTTGAACAGAGGTGAAGCGTACCACCAATTAAAACGAGCTATAACTTCCGTTAATGGTAATAAATTTCGTGGCGGTAATGATTACCAAGTATCACAATGGAACGACTGCGCCCGACTTATTTCAAACTGTATTATTTATTATAATTCTGCGTTACTGTCGGCATTTCTGCAAATTCAAGAAAAGAATGGTAGGCAAGACGTTGTTGATATTATTTCAAGATTATCACCTGTCGCTTGGCAGCATATAAATTTGAATGGTGAATATGCCTTTAATAAAGACCGTAAGGAAATTGATTTAATCGGTTTACTAAATGGTATTGAAACACTTGATAGTATCAATTGAAAACCAAAATAACGGTTATCATAAAGTATACTTTATGATAACTACATTTGACTATTATCAAAAGTGCTCTCATAATGTTTTTATCAAAATATCTTAAAGTATACGATAAAAAATTGTCAAAAATTGGATACGCAAGAGTAAGCTCAACAGGTCAAAGTTTAGAAGTTCAACTTGATAAGTTAAATCAAGTTGGCTGCGATAAAATTTATCATGAAAAGCAAAGTGGTAAAACAGCGGCTCGACCAGAGTTTCAAAAGTGCATGAATTATCTTCGGGAAGGAGATACTCTCGTTATCACCAGATTAGATCGCCTTGCGCGTTCCGTTATTCATTTATCACAAGTTGCTGAACGCTTTCAGGCAGAAAATATTGACCTAGTGGTAATTGACCAATCAATTGACACTGCCACTCCCACTGGTCGTTTAATGTTTAACATGCTAGCGGCAATCGCAGAGTTTGAAACAGATTTACGCTCTGAGCGACAACTAGAAGGTATTGTTAAAGCGAAAGAGCACGGAGTTAAATTTGGTAGGCCAACAAAAAGAACCGATGAAATAGATTTAGAAATTTATAATAAAAGGCAAGAAGGCGTCTCTATTGGTCAATTGGCAAAAGATTATGACTTAGGCTCGGCTACGATTTATAGAATATTGAATGATGTTCTTGAAAAAACACCAACTGATACAACGAAATTATAAAGCTTGACCTAATTTATTATTTATTTCAGATAGTTTAACTTTAAACTTCTAATGCCGATTCGAGGGGATGGGCACGCCCCCCTAATAGACTAAATTCACGCAAAGCAATCTTTATATTGTTTTGGCGTTGCCGCGACTATTTGTTTAAAGTTTCGATGAAAATGACTTTGATCCGTAAAACCTAGATCTACAGCTACTGAGGCTATATCAGTACCATAACGCAATAGTGTTTTTGCTTTATTGATCCTTCTTGCTAGTTGATAAGCGTGTGGTGTCATTCCAAACTCCTTTCTAAAAGCATGGATTAAATAATAATTACTTAGTCCAGCAGCACAGGCTATATTATCTATTTTAATATTCTGCTCGCAATTATCAGCAATATAATCTCTGGCAAATGCTAAAGCGCTGTGCTCTGATTTTTTTATTATCGTTTCTTTTCCTTGATCGCCTTTAATTAAGCAAGCAAAAAATGATATCAATGATTGTTCTTTGTGTAATTGACTAGAATTACTTACTAAAATATTAAATAACCACTTGAAGTGAAGAAATGTTTGTTGGTTTTTTAAATGATGTTGATGAAATGGCATGAACTCTTTTGTAGTTGTATCCAATACCTCATTTTGTATGCAATGTAACCACTGAGGATTAACAAACAGCATTTTATAATTCCAAGTATAACCATCTTTAGGGTTACAAGAATGAACATCACTTGGGTTAATAATGACTATTGAGCCATTTCCTATTTCTTCTTTTTTTCCTGTGTTAAAATATTCACTAACGCCTTTCTCGACAATACCAACGGAAAATTCTTCATGGGTATGCTTTTTATAACAGGCTTCTGAATTATCAGCACTTCTAGCTTCTATAGGGAGTCCTATAGAATGATAAAATAAAGGCTTTCCGCTATTCATATTTACACTTATCTTCTTGTAAGTAGTAATCTAATATATCAGCAAATAAATAACCGTACTTGCTAATATACAACCCATGATTAAATTAAAAAGCTTATAATGTTCAGGATGTGACAACAATTTTTTAATAGTTACACCCATCACTGCCCATACTGATATTGATAGAAAGCATACCACAAAGAACACTAAGCTAAATAATAATATCGAAGATGTATTATTTTCGCCATTCGATGAAAACACTGTAACACCTGAAACGGCTACTATCCATGCTTTCGGGTTTAACCATTGGCAAAGTAATCCCTCTAATATGGTGGGTGGAGTAGCTTGATTTTCTTCATTAACTTTATTTATAGGAGCAAATGCAATTTTATAAGACATGTATAATAAGAAAGCCGCCCCTATATAACTTAAGTAATTCATAATTTCAGGGTTTTCATGAAATACTTCTATAGCACCAACGCCCAGAAGTAATAAAATACTGGTAAAACCTATTGTAGCGCCTGTTATATGGTATAAAGTTTTATTGAAACCAAAGTTAGCCCCAGAAGATGTTGCTACTATATTTACTGGGCCTGGGGATATTGACGTAACAAATGCAAATAACGCCATAGCTATAAGTGATGACATAATAGTCCTATAATATTAAAAATCAGTTACTTCCGCACCTTCAATAAAACGGTGCTCTTGTAAGTCGACAATTCGATATCTTTTAGGTTTTACTTTACCTTCTTTACAATAGCCAGCCATTTTCTCCCAATGACCAGTCTCAAACTCATTCGTAATGTGCAGTTCACTTAGTCCTTTTATTCCTTTATAACGGTACAAACCGAAATCAATTAAGCGTACTGGATAACCTTCTTCTAGAGATAAAGGTTGACCATCAACATCGAAAACCAACATAGTTTTTCTCTCAAAAGCATCATCGATACGGATAGTTGAATCATATTTTCCTTTGTCAGCTGTGCCTATACTAATTTGCTTAAGAAATTTACCCTTAAATTGACTTTCTTTGATTTTTAAATATTTAAATAGATCTTCTAAATAAATTCCTGTCCAAGTTCGACGAATGCTCCAATTACAAACGCATACAACCCTACGGTTTTCTATTCGCTGAGTAATAGATCTTAGTTCATTGTAATTAATTTTAATTGGTTTTTCTTGCTCAGGTCTAAATATATTCAAAGTCCATTTACTTAAATCAACTGACGATGGAACCCCTTCTTGGTAATACCGTAATGAGGACGGTTTTTTTTTCAATCCAAGGCGTTTTAGGTATAATATTATTCATTTCAAATTTTACTCACTATCTTTTGCTAATAACTTCACACAACGAAATCCCACAATATTATCTCTTACAGTTGGAGGATATGGATCTCTGCTGCTACAGCGCATATATTCACTATCATGTAAGCCTGATCCTCCTCGTGTAACAAAGTCATCTGTATTACTACTCTTATATAATGGATTTATACCACTTTGATCCCAGTTATAATTAGGGGAATAATTATCTTGGCACCATTCTGCTAAGTTTCCAGCCATATCGATACAACCAAAGGGTGATCTATTTTGTATATGAGCATGCCAAGGTGTCGAACGCCGATTTAATTCCGCTGGCTCACAATCAGGATAAAAATTTGCTAGTAATAGTGATGCTTCAGCATTCCCCCAAGGATATTTGCGATTATCGTTTCCTTTCGCTGCAAACTCCCATTGAGCTTCGGTAGGTAAACTTTTACCTACAAATTTTGCATATGCAACAGCTTCATACCAACTAATACCTGTTACAGGTTGATCTGCTTGGTTCCAATTCGGATCATTCCAGTATAGAGGTTCATTGATGCTCAATTTTGAAATAAACTCCAAACCTTCTGAACTCCATAAATCAGCTTCTTGATAACCTCCTTGCTCAATGAAAGTTTGAAAGTCTTCATTTGTGACTGGTTTAACATCCATAAAAAATGGATCTAATTTAACTTGCATGAGTGGCATTTCATCTGGAGAGTCTAACGAACCACGTGTAAATTCTTCTCCAGAAATTAAAGTCATATTTATCATTTAAGCAATCCTAAGTTTCCAGTAAACTTGTTAACAATTTTTTTGTTACCGTAGATAACTATTCCTAAATATTCTAAGCTCATTGCTGTAACTTCTGATAAGCGATTAGAATAATCTTCATAATTTTTGGTCATTTGTGCCGCATGATTAAAATCAATAACAATTAAGTCTGGTTCGTACTCCCTAAGTTGTTGACGCAGACTTGACAATGAACTTCCATCGCCCGTTAATATCGGGATAGGT
Source organism: Pseudoalteromonas sp. BSi20311 (assembly GCF_000239875.1). Classification (NCBI taxonomy): domain Bacteria; kingdom Pseudomonadati; phylum Pseudomonadota; class Gammaproteobacteria; order Alteromonadales; family Pseudoalteromonadaceae; genus Pseudoalteromonas; species Pseudoalteromonas sp. BSi20311. Next base: position 19,589 of record NZ_BADU01000009.1, read on the forward strand.
ATAGTGGTTATGCCCTTATGAACTTTACCATCATAATCATTAATATCATCACCTATAAGTTCCGGTTTTAATTTCCCTAAAGACAGTGTTAATATAGCAGCCGTATTAGCAATAAGTCCTATAGGTAAATTTTTATCAATTATAATTGCACAGCGCTCAATAGACATTGCTTATGCTCCTTTAAATTTATATTAGTTTTGACAAATACAACCCACGTCATTTCAATAATTAGTGGGAGTGAAATTATTTCTAAGTTGGAATGTTTAGCGGCTATTTCATTGGATAAACAACAATCATATAATCCATTACTGACATCCTGAGCACCTTTACTGGTGGCTTCGGTATAATGAACTTCAATTTTATCTTCCGAAAATTCATAGCCATTGTTTTGCATTGAAGAAATGACATCGTTTAATCGTGATGCGGGGGCATTATGAGTTACTATAGAGATTCGTTTTTTATTCTCTAACTTTCTTTTTAATTCATCTTTACTGCGAGAACAAATAAAATAATGCGGAGGGCTAAAGAAAAAAGAACCCATTAGTGTTGTTTTTGGATTCATATAGAAATAATCTGAATCCCGATATGCATTAGCAACTAAAAGAGCACAGTCGGTATGATTTTCAGTATAAGCGGACGCTAGTTCAAAGCTGCTAAATAAATGTATCTTAAGCTTCCTACCTAGTAGTATTTCCATATGAAGAGCTGCTGCCTCGCTACTTGAACCAACAGGTCCGAGTGTTGAAATACAGGTAATGGATTCATTGTTACGTAGCCAAAATCCGTGTTCAGTAATCATCTTATCGAAATTCCCTTCAAGCTTTAATTTATCTAGAGTAATAAGTTAAAGCTAATGGTTAGATGATTATTGTATAAAACTGCTTTTTTGAAAGTAATTTTAAATTGATAAGTATATGGATAAGTTTAGTTTTTTGAGTGGTGATAATGGTTTCCTCTAATTTTTTTCATTATCATACATTAATTTATTGTTCAAAAAACAGGCTTAAGGTTAATTTCGAGGGGATGGGCGCAAAACCCCGATTAGAGCCATTAACGGCTCAACAACGGAGTGATTTACTGGAATTAATTGATGCAAGATATGATACAAAATCGACCTTAATAGCGAGTCAATTACCGATAGAAAATTGGTATGAAATGATCGGAGAATCGACACACGCGGATGCGATTCTAGATAGGCTTGTGCACGGGGCGATAAAGTTGGAATTAAAAGGCGAGTCGATGCGAAAAAAACTAAATTTCTTGACTGATGCCGATCACTCAAGTTAGATTTTACTGAGGTCTACTGACAGACAAAAAAGTGATCGGCTTGAATGGTATTGAGCGATCGGCATCATGGTATTACGCAGTCTGCAGCAGATGTCGATTAAGCTCTTGGCCCAAGCGGAAGCCATCTTGGACGCTTACGATCTCCACTCCTTCATGCTTGGAGGCCCAATCTTTCGCCGTCACGGCCGATGCAAAGAAATGGACGTGGCAACAGAATGACCGACGAATGTCCGCTGTTTCCTGCGGCAGTACCAACGACACTGCGGCGTCGGTCGGTGCGATATCCCGGATTTCGTTCGGCGAAACCGTGAGGGAAACTGGCGCCCCGGTTGCAGCGCAATGCGACGTCACGCGCGCCGTCTGGCCGATGAGGGCCGGAAGCATCAGAGTGTCCAGTGCGCACCAAGCGTATAGACGGCGGCCGTCAATCTCAAAGATATGCGAAGTCTCGCGCAAGGTGAGGACATAACCAACAATATTCCCATCACTATCGTACTCGGTACTAGTCGTCCGTTCGAGTACCGCATTCACTTGCTGAGCAGGCCAGTCGAGAGACTTGGCAAGCGTCGTTCGTGAAACTGGACGCCCCTTGGCAAGCTCACGCAGCAGCACGACGAACAGTTCCCCGAAGCCTTGGGGCTGATTGGCTGGCGTCAGACTTTCTGCAATCTTGGTGATGTAGCGGGTATGTTTCATACTAATTTTCATACTAATTTCCTTTAAGAATGGTTAAGTTTGATTGTTACAAACGTGCGTGAATATAAACTCGGTACCACGGTACTGAGTCAAGTATCCCAGAGCATTAAAATAGAAAAAGGTCACTCTGGCAGTGAACTTTCAACCCAAATAATTGACTAAGAACCTACAAAGCTGTACCAATCTTACTGAAGGAAATAACGATGGAATTCTATTTATGATACAACGCAGTGAATCCAAAAAGTCACTTTTGGTAGCCAGTCTAACTGCAATAGGCGCTTCAGTTTGTTGTGTTGGCCCATTGGTTTTGCTGACGTTAGGTGTTGGTGGAAGCTGGGCGAGTACCTTGACTGCGTTTGAGCCCGTACGACCTATATTTATTTTGATAACGCTTGGTTTGTTAGTGTGGACGTTCAGAAAACTATATATCGCACCACGTCAATGTAATGAAGGTGAGCTATGTGCAATTCCGAGAGTACAGCGGAATCAACGTATTATTTTTTGGGTCGTGTCAGTACTAATTATGCTGTTGCTGACTTTCCCCTACTATGCAGAATTTATTATCACTTAACTTGGAGATTTTTATGATGAAGATAACGACTGATTTCGTACGGTACCTTAATATTTTTATATTTGCCGTTCTTCTTGGGACGTCTTTCAATGCCGCTCAGGCAGAGGAAAGTGTTAGTACGGACGTTAGAACTGCAACATTAGCGGTTGAAAATATGACCTGTGCCATGTGCCCAATTACAGTGAAAAAGTCATTAACCAATTTAGAGGGCGTAATAGATGCCGACGTGAATTTTGACCATAAAACGGCGAAGGTTGTCTATCATGAGAATAGTGTCAGTATTGAACAGCTAACCAAAGCGACAACAAATGTAGGCTACCCCTCGGTCGTATCAAAATAATAGGAGTTCCGTGAAAATAGGAAGGTTAAGAGAGGCATTGCTTTTTTCATGATCTCTATTAAAGCAACCTCGGCATTTTAGGTCGATGTGTACATTTGCATGACTTATGAATTTGAATTTCTTGCCACGTGAGTATGGGTAATAAAATTCTGCCGGCAGTAGCACCGTCCAAAGCAGAAGACTTCAAACGCATTACAAAGGCACTTGAAGTCTTTATTTGTAATAATATAATCTCAGCTAGAAGCAATTTGTTCCTCGTTCCCTTCACAGTACTAACTTGAACCCCAATCACCAAAACACTTGACAGCGTACATTAGTACGGCATTTAGACTTTCTCCATCAACTAACACTCGAGGAGTAAGTTATGTCCCAAAAAGAAACAAGTCTACCACTTATTGGCGGATTTATTGCTGCCGTAGGCGCAGGCATTTGCTGTGCAGGACCACTCATTTTACTCATGCTGGGTGTCAGTGGTTCCTGGATTGGCAGTCTAACGTTCTTTGAACCATACCGGCCCATCTTTATCCTGTTCGTTATATTATTACTTGGTTTTGCAGGATGGAAAGTCTATCGCCCTGTTGAGGATTGCAACCCAGGTGATGCATGTGCCGTGCCTCAAGTTCGCAAGCGTCGACAGTATATTTTTTGGTTAACCGTATTATTTGCCATAGTGTTAGTGACTAGTAACTATTGGGTTGTCTTGCTTGCCTAATAAAAATTGCACAGCAAGCAATGTACTTTGAGAGCCGAGAGAGATACTCGCGCAACTTCTCTTGCTGGCCACTTTTAAGAACGCACACGAGTAAGTAGTATGAAACACTGGTTTAAATCCATTGAAAACGATGTGGCTGGTACGAGCTATTCCTTAGACAAGGTGATAGCAGAGCTAAACTTTGATGCCGATGGGCTCATTCCTGTGATTGCTCAAGATGAGAAGTCAATGAAGGTACTTATGTTTGCCTGGATGAGCAAAGAGTCTTTAGATGAAACACTGAGAACAGGGAAAATGTGCTACTGGTCACGTTCAAGACAAGGCTTGTGGCGAAAAGGTAGCAGCTCTGGCCACTCGCAAACCGTGAAATCCATTGCAGCCGATTGCGATGGCGATGTTCTTCTCGCCGAAGTAAGCCAAGTTGGGTTTGCATGCCATACAAGGCGCCATAGCTGTTTCTATCTAAGGTTTTGGGAAGATAAGGTGACACTGATCGAGTAGTAAGCCCTACAGGGTTTAATTTAGTCACTTTTAATGTGGTGATAGCTCACATTGAGCATCATTGGAACAACCAATAATTTTCCTAACTAATCAGAAGCCCCAGAATTTAGTACTTTTCATTGAGGGAAAACAGATATCGGTCTAACTAACACCTGCCTAGTTTTCTCTTTCAAATACCGGTTAACAAGGACTAAGCTATATAGTGGGAGGTCAATTGTCGACAATAATACCATCCAAGATTTTTGTGGGTGTAAAAATAGCTCATAGGTACCGTTTGTGAAAAGAGGAGGTGAAAAATGACACGAAGTATCAGCAAAGTTGCCAAAGAGCTCGATATAAACGTTGAAACAGTTCGATTTTATGAGCGTAGAGGCTTAATTCTGCAACCGACTAAACCCGAAGTGGGATACCGCCACTATCCCGATGACACAGTGAGTCGAATTCGCTTTATCAAACGCGCACAAGTGCTTGGATTTACGCTAGATGAAATTGCCAACCTCTTGAGTTTGAATGATCACCCATGTGGACAGGTTCAAGAGCTTGCAGAATATAAGTTGAGCACCGTGGGGTTCTAGGGATTTTCCCCTCTAAAGTAACATAAATCGCCACAACCCTCGCAGTTAATGGCTTGTGGAGCTGGGTTACCTTTCATTTTAGACTTCATTTTCAACAATAGGCCTAGTTATTTCCTGTAAATCAGGTAGTTTGCGGTTACTAGCGAACTGATAAGTGCCGCTCAGATTAATGTTCTGCCATGCAACGGGTGATACTTGTCGAGTTATTGCTGCTTTTTCCTCGTCACCAACTTCTTCAAAGTGCAGTAATAGATGACTTAGGATCATCGAGTTAAAGTAGATAATAGCATTTGCCGTCAAACGGGCACACTCGTTCCAGACGACTATTTCTGATTCGTTTTTTCCACGGAACTGGTCACGATTGACCGATGCAATAGCTCGCCTGAGGAAATGCCAGGCTTCGCCTCGGTTCAGTGCTCGTTGAACATATTGGCGCAGACTTGCATCATCAATATAATCAAGTAAATATTGGGCTTTGATGAGCCTATTATATTCCGTTAATGCTTGTAATATAGGGTGTCTAGATGGATAACCAGATAATTTGCGTACTAGCAATGCCTGTGTTGTGCGTTTTTCTTGAAGGGATAACACAATACGCTGAATATCCTGCCAGCCTTCTTCAATCACATTCATTTTTATCGGCTTTTTCAGCGCCAGATGCGTGTTTCCGTCGTCGCTTTCAGTTACGTTAAATAGGTCATTGATCACACTGGTGAACTGAGCATACCTAGGCGCAAAACTATAACCGCATAAATCCAATAAGGCATAATTAACATGATTAACACCA
>NZ_BADU01000008.1:0-2135 GCF_000239875.1 Pseudoalteromonas sp. BSi20311
TATCTAGCGTCAATTAACTTGGCCGGTTCCGCGTCAATTATCTTGGCCGGTTGATACCGAATTTTATTTACTCTTATTGAGCGCTGTTTTGCGTCGGTAGCTGTCACCTTCACAATGAATAATCGTGGCATGATGAACCAAACGATCGATTGCCGCGACTGTCATCGTTGAATCTTCAAATAGTTCATCCCATTGCTCAAATGATTTGTTTGATGTGATGATCATGCTGTGTCGCTCATAGCGATGGGCTATCAATTCAAACAGCACGCTCGTTTCCTGTTCAGTTTTTCGAACGTAACCAACGTCATCAACGATTAATAAGCTGTATTTATCGAGCTTTACAAGTTCGTCTTGCAAGCGTAAATGTCGCTTTGCTTGCTGGAGTTGTTGAACAATCGCTGACGCGGCAACGAACTTAACTTTATGGCCCTGCTCGATAAGGCCATAACCGATGCTACTGGCGATATGCGTTTTACCAAGACCACTGGCGCCAAATAACAATATATTGCCACCGTGCTTCAACCAATCCGGCTGATTTATTAAATCAGCAACAAGGGGCTTACTAACCCCATCAACAAGGGTAAAGTCGAAGCTGCTAAGGTGTTTACCCATTGGCAATTTTGCATCTTTTAAAAGCCGCTGAAGGCGTTTGTCATCGCGTGTCGCAAGTTCAACATGGCACAGCTCAGACAAGTATTGCTGCGGGCTCCATTGTTCTTCCATCGCTTTTTTTCCCAGGGTATTCCACTGTTGAAGCATGGTGCTAAGCTTTAATTGTTTCAGCATTAAAGGTAACGAGGCCGTGAAGTTATCCATGTAGACCTCCCGGTATCATGCTGCTATAAGCGCTCAAGCTGTGTTGCTTTATTTTTATTGTGGGTATGTTTGATGCAATCACTAAAAATTGCGCTTCACATTCTCGGATGGCCGGTAATTGTCGCTGAGTAATTGACACTGCTACAAATCGTCCTAATTGACGTTCACACCCACTTTGTTTTGCTAAATGGAGCAGTTTTACCATGTAATAGCTCGCTTCATCCGCTAAAAGATGAGTATTAACGTATTCCCAAATAGCTTTGTAATTGTCGCTTGGGAGTAAGTCGTCACGTAGTTGTGAGTAGCGAAATGCCAATGGTTTTTTAACCAATGCGTCAATAACATGCAAGTAACTAATATTGCGTGCACGGCACCCTTTAGAAGCATAGACACGCGCTAACGTTTGAACTAAATCGCTGCCATAGCGCAGCTCTAAGCGGTTGTCATATAAACGAACAAGTAATCGGCTACCAATAAGGCGTGACGGGACGCTATAGGTAACACGTTTCAATGAAATAGTACTCGTACGTGACACCGTTAGATAATGCTCGGTGTAATTGACGCTCATCGTCCGTGGTAAAGCGTGTAATTGTCGCTGCTCTACTGCGTACTTATCACTTACACGGCGATTACGGCGAGCAACAATGTCTGCAACAAACGATTCATAGACTTCTCTTGTCTGAAAGTCATAACTACCACGGATTTTTAATGCTTGCTCCAGTTGCGATTTAAGATGCCCATGAGGGCTCTCAATAGCCCCATTTTCATGCGCAATACCGCGGTTATTACGGGTCGCTTTAAAGCCATAATGGATAACTAGCTCATTAAAGCGCTCTGTAAAATCATTATCATTAGTATGATTACGATAGGCGGCACTGAGACTGTCTGTACGCACTTCTTTAGGCACACCGCCGGCTGCTTTAAATGCGTTTTGCACACCATCAGAAAAAGCAGCAAAGCTTTCACCGCCGTAAATCACTTGGGCGTAAGCCCAGCCACTGGCGGGCATACGATAATGAAACAACATATGCTTAAGGGGTTCACTAGCAATGGTAACGGGTGACTTCACATGTGTGAAATCACATATACCTAATAGGCCATACTCGTGTGTTTGCAGGAATACGACCTCTTTGCTTGAGCCATACAGTGCCCGCCATTTATGAATTCGACGCTCTAATGTACGCCGTGAGCTCGGGTTAAATTTGTCGGTGTGAAACTCGCAAAGATGATCAAAAATTCCCACTGGAGTTAACGTAGCATCACCTTGAAGTAGAGGGACAACAATACTGTCCCAGATAGATTCAAGTGGATCTATACGT
>NZ_BADU01000007.1:0-26287 GCF_000239875.1 Pseudoalteromonas sp. BSi20311
ATTAGAAGGATTGGATGGCGGAACACCTCGCACAATAGAAGGGCCACTCTATGTTGAAGGCGCTCCGCTTAGTGTTGGGGAAGCTAAAATGGTAGATGGAAAAACACCAGGCCAAGGTATGTTACTACACGGAAAAGTCGTTGATGAAGAGGGTAACCCTATTGCAGGAGCTGTTGTTGATATTTGGCATGCTGATAGTAAGGGAGGTTACTCGTACTTTGACCCTTCACAAAGTGCATTCAATTTACGTCGACGTATTGAAACGGATGAAAACGGTAATTATACCGCGAGATCAATTGTACCTAGTGGTTATGGATGCCCTCCTGGAGGCTCAACAATAAAGGTATTGGAAGGGCTAGGTCGTCATGGAAACAGACCTGCACATATCCATTACTTTGTTTCAAAAGCATCATATAAACACTTAACAACACAAATTAACTTATCTGGTGACAAATACACATATGATGATTTTGCGTTTGCTACAAAAGATGAACTGGTTATTGATGCAAGACCGATTGCTGATAAAACTCTTATTAAAGAAAATGGCTTTGAAGACAACTACTTCGATGTTGAATTTAATATTTGTTTAGTTAAAACCGACAAGTCTGCAGCTCAGGATATGCATCCTCGCGAAAGAGCATCACAGTAAAGATAGAAAGCACATCTTTAACTGCACACACATAGGAAACACACACATGATTAATGAACTTAATGAAGTAGAGGCTAAAGTAAAAGCCGCCATAGAAGTTGACTCAAAAAAAGGTATCTATCGCAGTGATAGAGGTATGTTTACAGATCAACGTTTATTCGAACTAGAAATGAAACATATTTTTGAAGGTAACTGGGTCTTTTTAGCACATGAAAACCAAATACCAGAAATTGGAGATTATTTCACCACAACGATTGGTAGACAACCTGTACTTATCACACGTGGAAAAGACGGTAATTTGAATGCAATTTTAAACACTTGCTCACATCGTGGCGCGACTCTATGTCGTAAAAAAAGGGGTAATAAAACCTCTATGACATGCCCATTTCATGGATGGACCTTTTCTAATACAGGTAAGCTTCTAAAAGCACGAGATCAAAAAAAAGGTGGTTATCCTGATAGTTTTAATACCGACGGTTCTCATGATTTGAAAAAAATAGCACGTTTTGATTCATATCGCGGATTCTTATTTGGTAGTCTTAACGAAGATGTTCTTCCACTAAGTGAGCACTTAGGAGAGACAACGAAAGTGATTGACAACATCGTTGATCAAGCTCCTGAAGGTATCGAAATTATTCGTGGTACTTCGAGTTATACATACGAAGGTAATTGGAAAATGACAGCAGAGAATGGTGCCGATGGTTATCATGTTGGTACTGTTCACTGGAATTATTTGTCGACAATGGGACATCGAAATTACGATGAAGGTGGCACAGAAGCTGTTGATGCCAGAGGTTGGTCGGCTGAAGGCGGATACTATTCATTTGATCATGGTCATATGATGTTATGGACACGTCTTTTAAATCCTGCTGCAAGACCTATTTACAGTCGCAAAGATGAATTAATCTCCGAAGTCGGTGAGGCTAGAGCAGATGATATTCTTCATCAAACTCGAAATTTATGTTTATATCCAAACGCTTACTTAATGGAACAGTTCTCAACACAAATACGTGTTCTTCGCCCTATCTCTGTGGACAAAACTGAAATAAGTATCTACTGCTTTGCACCAAAGGGTGAATCTAAAGAAAATAGAGCTAAGCGCCTTCGTCAATATGAAGATTTTTTTAATGTAAGTGGTATGGGAACACCTGACGATTTAGAGGAATTCAAAGCTTGTCAAGGTGGATATCAAGCGAGTGGCTTAAAGTGGAATGATATGAGTCGGGGTGCAAAAAACTGGCTAGAAGGTGGCGACCATTATGCGGAAAAAGCTGGGTTAAAACCTATTTCTACAGGTACCCAACCTGAAGACGAAGGTCTTTATATTCTTCATCACCAACATTGGGTCAATGAAATGCTTAGAGCAATTGAAAAAGAACGCGCTTTATATATTCCTGTGGCAAACCAATAGTTTTGGAGGTAAAGACAATGAAATATCAACAAATTCAAGATTTTATATATAAAGAAGCCCGTTTGTTAGATGATCGTAAATGGGATGAATGGTTAGCTTGCTATCATAAAGATGTAACTTATTGGATGCCATCATGGGATGACGATGATGAGTTAATTAGTGATCCACAAAAAGAAGTATCACTGATTTACTACCCAAATAAAACGGGATTAGAAGACCGTGTATATCGTATTAAAACAGAGCGTTCTGGTGCTAGTATGCCAGAGGCTAGAACAACACACCAATGTACGAATATTGAAATACTAGCAACAAGCTCAACTTCAATTTCTTTGCGTTTTAATTTTCATACCTTAAGCCATAGATATCGCGAAACATCCGAATTTTTTGGAACACAGTATTATACTATCGACATAACTGGCGAGCAGCCACTCATTAAAGAAAAACGTATAATATTAAATAATGATTATATAAATCAAGTTCTTGATGTTTATCATGTGTAGAGTGGGAGAGTATTATGTCATTTAATGTAGCATTAAATTTTGAAGATGGTATTACGAGAGTAATAACAAGTAATGAAGGTGAAACGGTTCTAGATGCCGCTTATCGTCATCAGATAAATCTCCCTATGGACTGTTCCGACGGTGTATGTGGTACATGTAAGGGAAAATGTTCACAAGGTCAATATGATTTAGGTGAAGAGTATATAGATGATGCTTTAACAGATGAAGAAGCGAGTGAAGGCTTGATTTTAACATGCCAAATGTTACCAAAAAGTGATGTTGTAATATCTGTACCTGCTACTTCATTAATGTGTAAAACAGGCACTACAAATGTAATGGGCACAGTTTCTCGTATTGATAAACTATCTGCAACGACTTTTGAGCTAGAGATGACATTATCGGCTCCGGTGGGGTTTTTAGCTGGTCAATATGTTAATTTGAATGTACCAGGTATAAATAAAACTAGGGCGTATTCGTTTAGCTCATTACCAGGTGACACAACAGCCACTTTTCTGATCCGAAACATGCCGGGTGGACTGATGAGTAATTATTTATCTAATCAGGCTAATAAAGGCGATCAAATTGAAGTAACGGGGCCTATCGGGAGTTTTTATTTACGCGCACCCGTAAATCCTATAGTGATGCTTGCGGGGGGAACCGGTTTAGCGCCTCTTTTATCAATGCTTGAGCAACTGAAAAAAAATCCGACAGACCAAAAGATTCATATGCTTTATGGCGTAACGAATATGCAAGACTTAGTCAAGCTAGATGCACTTAAAGTATTTAGTGAGGAAATGGATAACTTTACCTACGATACGGTTGTCGTTAATGCTGAATGTGCAGAGCAGCGAAAAGGATTTGTGACTAATCATATGGATGCTATAAGCTTCGATATTGAGTCAGCAGATGTCTATTTATGTGGCCCACCACCAATGGTAGATGCTGTAATGAATTTTTTAACTACAGAAAATATAAAACCTTTATCATTTCACTACGAAAAATTTAATCCAACTAGTACAAAAGATGGTGTGTGATTATGAGCAATCGATTTGATGATAAAGTTATGGTTGTTACTGGAGCCGCTCAAGGAATTGGTTTAACGGTTGCAACCCGAGCTGCTACTGAAGGTGCAAAGCTTGTGATCGTTGATCAGTCGGATCATGTATTTAAGATTGCAGAAATATTGAAAAGTAGAGGTACCGAAGTTGTTGCTGTTGTGTCTGATTTAGAGACGGCAGAAGGGGCTCAGCAAGCTATTGATGCTGCAATTAACTCTTTTGGACGTCTGGACATATTAATAAATAACGTAGGCGGAACTATTTGGATGCAACCCTACGCAAGCTATACACCGGAACAAATTCAAAAAGAAGTACAGCGTTCTTTATTTCCTACATTATGGTGCTGTCATGCAGCACTTCCAGCAATGCTCAATAATAAAAGAGGGGCGATTGTTAATGTATCTTCAGTTGCAACACGAGGAATAAATAGAGTGCCTTACTCTGCCGCTAAAGGCGGTGTAAACGCACTAACTGTCTCATTAGCTTTTGAATACGCTCAGCATAATATAAGGGTAAATGCGACCGCTCCTGGTGGGACTGAGGCGCCTCCTCGAGTTACTCCGCGAAATACTGACAAAGTAAGTGAAGAGCAAGAAGTGTGGTATGACGAGGTCGTTGAGCAGACAAAAGAAACTAGCTTTATGCATCGTTACGGCACACTTGAAGAACAGACCGCAGCAATTTTATTTTTAGCTTCTGATGAAGCTAGCTATATTACAGGATCTATTCTGCCAGTTGCAGGAGGTGATTGCGGTTAACTAATTGAGCAAAACAATTTTAACTATTAAGTTGTTTTGCTTTTGTGTATTGAGCCTTAGTGGGCGTTGACAATGACTTTTCACTTTATACGAACCTATATAAATACAGGTCTTGCGGCGAATTTTATTGATTAAGATCAACAAAGCAGCAGAGAATAAAATGCATAATTCGCGGCTGTAATTTACATCTTAAAATAAAAAGCTATGTTACTAATTTGTATTACGATTTAATGAAAAACAGTGGCTTTACTTATAAATAGTAAATGCACTGAATGTGTAGGGCATTACGACAACCCCACTTGTGTAAGTGAGCACCCAATTGATTGCATTAAGCCCGATCCGGCTCATCGTGAAATATAGATGAGCGGGCTGAAAAATATGTAAGGTTAACGGGTTCGCTTGCGGTGTGCATGTTTTAAATGTTGAGTAGTACCCCGCGTTAGCAGGGTTATAGGTCAGGAAACTGCCCATATATTTCGTTTATGGTATGGTTTTGCTGACTGACCCAGGTAAAGTAATCTTTATTAGCTAATAAACTGGCGGCGTCGCTGTCAATCATCACTATCGCGTTTTTATGCATTTGTAAAATTGACGCCGGGCAACTTGCCGAAAGTGGACCGTTTACCATAGCATTTACCGCTTGTGCTTTGTTTTTACCCGTGGCAATTAATAGCACATATTTAGCGTCCATTATGGTAGCAATACCCATGGTCATCGCCATTTTTGGTTGTTGCTCATCAGCAGAAAACATTCTGCTATTGTCTGACACGGTTTGCTCAGTTAACGATTTGATTCGGGTGCGAGATGCAAAGCTTGATGAGGGTTCATTAAAGCCAATATGGCCATTGCCGCCAATGCCTAAAAGTTGCAGATCTAAGCCTCCGAGCGCCGCTATTTGCTGCTCAAAATGCTCGCCTTGTTTTCTGGGATCTTGTTTGGCGTTGCAAGTTGGTAAATAGGTGTTGTTTTTATCTATATCTATGTGATCGAATAACTGGCTGTTCATAAAGTAACGGTAGCTATTACTATTATTTTCATCGATATCGTAATACTCATCTAAATTAAACGTATTTACCTGAGCAAAGCTGATCTGCTGATTTTTATACAGCGACACTAGCTGCTTATATAAATCAATAGGCGTACTACCTGTGGCTAGGCCTATATTTGCATTGCTTTTTGCTAAAATTAACTTTTGTAGCAGCGTTGCTGCGTTTTCAGCAACCGCTTTTTTATCATCAAATATGAGTACTTGCATTTTACTTCTCTATTAATTGATTTTTAGCGTAGTGATGCACACCGATTAAATCGGCATCAGCACCCGATACCGGCTGTAACAAGGTTACTTGATAAATTACCGGTGCTTGTTGAATTTTTTCAGCTACTTTATTAAAAAATAATGCTGACAAACCCACACTGCCTCCAATAACAACCGTTTCATTGCCAAACGTAGCTTTCATATTACAAATTAGTTCAGATACTGCCGATGCGGCATTGTCCAGAATAGGCACAATATCAGGATGTTCAGCGTAGTCTGTAAATACGTCTTTTGCATTGAGGGTTTTACCTAGTGCCTTGCTGGCATGTTTGGCAATAGCTGTGCCTGAGGCAATTGACTCAACACAGTTTTTTCTACCGCAGTGGCAGGTGTAGTTGTGGTTTGATTGAATATGTACCGCGGTGTGGCCTAGGTGAGCACAAAACCCATCGGCACAGGTGATTATTTGGTTGTTAAATATAATGCCAGCACCCACACCTGTTGATACGGTAATGTAAATAAAGTTTTTATTTTTTACCTGCTCATTTACCGTGTATTCAGCCCAAGCTGCTGCAGAGGCATCGTTAATTATAGTGACGGGTAAGCTAGTTAGGGTTTCTAACTGTGCTTTTAATGGTAATTTACGACGCACAGATAAAAAGTTCACAAATTCTGCGCTAACTTGGCCAGTGCAAGCAATATTAATTGAGCTGGCTTGAGGTACCCATTTTTCAATTGCGTTGTAAACGTATGTAGCTAAGTCATCAATATTAGTATGTATAATAGAGTCAACTTTTATTGAATTAACGATTTGATCATTATCAAAAAGTGCGCAGGCTATTTTAGTGCCGCCAATATCAATGGCAATATTCATCATTAAATATCACTCTTTGCATTGTTAATGCTTTGTACAAACCACCCGGTGATATGTTCAAGGCGGGTAATTGCCGAGCCAACAGTGACGCACAATGCACCGAGTTCAATTGCTTTTGCAGCGCGCTCAGGCGAGTTGTAGCGCCCTTCGGCAATAACTTTTATACCAGCACTGACTAAGTCACTCACTAATTGATAGTCGGGTTCTTCAGGTGTTTGAGATAGGTCTAAATAGCCTGACATCGTACTTCCAATAAAGGTGCAGCCAGCCTCATACAGCAGTTTACCGCCAGTAAAATCGGCGCAGTCAGCCATCGCAATACAGCCTTGGTTATGAATTTCAGCTAATAACGTTAATCTATCCACTGGTCGCGGTCTGTCTGTACCGTCAAAAGCAATAATGGTGGCGCCAGCTTGCGCAAGTGCAATTACATCTTCAACATAAGGTGTAATTCGAATTTCAGTATCATCAAGATCACGCTTTACAATACCAACAATCGGGACATTTACTACTTTTGCCACCACACGTACATTTTCTATCCCTTCTATTCTCAATGCTTTTGCACCTCCTGCAAGTGTTGCCAATGCCATAGCAACAATATGTTCAGGTTTATCCATTGGGCCATTATCTACAGGCTGACATGATGCAATTAAGCTATTTTTCAACTGATTAATTAACTCGTTTTCTAATGTGTAATTTTTCATAACTTTCACTCTTGATATTGCTTAGTCTTTCATCGTAAACAAGGTTAATCGGGTTAAATCTTTATTGTGGGCAGGAAATAGTAAGCTAACAAAGTAGCCAACAATTAAGCAGGTTAGAATACCAATCGTCCCGTATAAGTAGCCGTTAGCCCAGCCATACTTCCAGGCTGAAATCATTAAGCTCACTCCGCTAATAATGCCAACAATTGCGCCAATCGAATTTGCCTTTTTGGTCAATGCACCGAGTATAAAAATACCGCCAAGTGCCCCCATAAACATACCGATAACTTTAAAGTAAGCTTCCATTAGTGAACGGATTTCAGGGTCAATAAATATAAGCCCGACAAGCGTGCCTAAAACCCCCGATACAAATGTTAAAATTCTTGCTAGGCTCATATAAGCTTTCTCGCTTTTAACGAAGTTAAATGGCCTAACAAAGTCAGTAAGTACTGTGGTTGCAATTGAGTTCATACTAGTTGAAACCGTTGATTGCGCAGCTGCAAAAATACCAGCAATAATTAACCCAGCTACCCCAATAGGGAGCTCATTAGAAATAAAAGTAGGGAAAATTTGGTCTATTTGAATACTCGGATCGAGTTTTTCAGGATTAAGTTGATAGAACGCATACAGGCCCGTACCTATACAGAAAAATAATAAGGCGCCAGGGGCAGCAAGAATAGCATTGGCCCAAATAGACTTTGCAGCAGCAGCTGGATCTTTAGTAACCATGTATCTTTGTACAACGGCTTGATCGGCCGTATAACTTGATAAGTTTTGCCCAATGCCACCCAGAATTATTACCCAAATAGATAAAGTGGTAATACTTTCAAAGCTAAAGTCGGTGTTTACAATGGTAAATTTGTCATCTGCAAAGCCTATTTGAATGAAGCTTGTAAAACCATCATCCAACCCAGCAATAATAACAAAAAAGCAGACTACAGCGCCAATTAGTAGTACTACCGTTTGAATAGTATCAGTCCAAATAACCGCTTCTACGCCACCTAAAGTGCAATACAATAAGCACAATACGCCCATAATTAACACGCTCTCAGTTGCACTAATTGGTGTAACTGCAGATAAAGCCAGCGCAGTAAGTGCCATTACAATACCCATTCGACCAATATGAAATAATGTAAATAAACCACTGGCAAAAAGGCGTACTGACATATTGAATCGTTTTGATAAAAATTCGTATGCGCTAGTGGCATCTAGTTGTCTAAAAAATGGAATAGCAACATAAACGGCTATTGGAGCAACGGCAATAATCATCCAAATGCCAATTAATAGTACCCAGTTTGTTTGATATACAATGGCAGGCAGTGCGATGTAGGTTAATGAGCTTAACATGGTGGCATAGATTGAACAGGCTGCTGCCCACCAAGGAATAGATTGCCCCCCTCTAAAGTAGTCATCGGTATTTTTGTTTTTAAACATAAAATATAAACCAACCATAACAACAGATAATAAATAAACCACTAGTACCAGCATGTTTTGCCAGCCAAATTCACGAGCTGTATTATTAATATTGCCTTTAACGAGTGTTGTTTTAGCGGTGATGGTATCGGTGGCTAGAGCATAAGTGTGCGCTCTATTAGCCACTATGTTATGAAATGTATAATTTGAGCTTCCATAGTTTGACCAGGCTTTTGTGATGGTATTAAACGATTTAGCGTGACCATTTTTTGTAATAATTAATAAATGCGACTGGCCTAAAGCGGAAGCATAAATTAACGAGTTTGTCTCAACAAGTTGACTAGCTGTTCGATTAACAATGGGCATCCAAGTATTGGCGTCAGGGTTAAACATATGCATAAGTAACGCTGAGTTAGCGTCATAACTTTTGGATGAATAGTTTTCAGAAATGGCATAAAGTCGGTCATTTTTTCCATCATTTTGTATTGCTAACTTTAATTGGCGAGTACTAGTTGATGTAAATATATCGCTGCTGAGCTGAGTCCATTTACGCTGTTCACTATCAACTGCAATCTTAAAAAAATACCATTGTTGGTCGAAGCCAGCCACATATAAATTATTTTCATATATTTGTGCACTGATCTGCTTAAGTGGACGCGGTAAATTAGTAAACTGAGAAGACACTAATTTTTTAGATGACTCATTCCACTGCAACACATTTACCAAGGTCGATTGAATCGAATCTAACTCACCTCCTAATATAAACGTTTTCTTGCCATATTGTAGAGAGATCGCTGCCGCTCTATTACCCTCAGTCGGGCTAAGGGGAAGCATTGAGATAACATTATTGTTTGTTAGATCGAATTTAATCAGTTTGTTGTAATGACTATTTGAAATAAATACCGAGTCATTATTTGCGAAGTAAACTGTATTTTTATTTACTGTTAAATGTTCAGCCCCCCCCTTTATGGGGTGCCAGTTTAACTGTGTTTGCGCAAATGAATGGCTTGATGCTAGAAGCAATAAAAATGTAATTATTTTTCTCATAGTGCAACTGTATACCTGTTTGTAGTGTATACCTGTTATACCACTAGGTTCGGCATAAATCTATTGTTTTAACATTTAAGATAACAAAAAAGGCTAAAATTAGCCTTTTTTTAATTTATAAAGTGTACTTATATCAGCCATAATAATTATCAAAAACATAGTCTATATGAGCTGAAAGTTGCGCATCTGCGCCCTCAACATCACCATTTTTTATACACTCAAAAATAGCTACGTGATCATCATAACTTTTTTTATTTAATTCCGCGGTATTAATGCGATCTGGACGCGAGTCAATTAGCCAATCCATTAAGGCTTGGTGAACAGCTAAAAAGATAGGGTTACCAGGTATAGAGGCTATCACACGGTGAAAATAAATATCAGTCCGTCTAAATTGACTATCATTTTCGATAGACTTTCCATTTAACTCTAGCGCTTCTTCCAGTTCTTTTATTTGGCTAGGTGTCGCTGATGCTGCTGCATGCCTTACAAGGCTTGACTCAAAAAAACGTCTTAACTGATCAAAATACTTTAAACCATTTGGTTGAGCCAAAAAGTCTTTAGACATCCCTGATAGTTCAGCAATTATTGTATCTGCGGATGGGCGGGTAACTCGGGTTCTTTCGCCACTACTTATCTTTACAAGACCTTTGCGTGCAAGTGCTGCGAGTGCATCCCTAATTGATGGTCTACCAACACCAAAAGCAGCCATAAGCTCTCTTTCTGATGGTAAGGCATCACCCTCTGCGATTTCACCTTGCCTGATCATCCGCTCGAGTTCTTCTTCAACGGTTTCAGATAATTTTTTTCGTTCAACTGGGCGAGTAACTTTTAATGTCATTTAAAAACCTATCAATTGTTTAGCTATCACCCTATCGTACCATAAAATAGGGAGTTCGCTAATTTTAGCTGAAAAATACCCTTATTTAGTGGTAATAGACAAACGCGCGTGGTTTATCATCGCCACTGTTTCTTCGATGTAGCGTACTCTATTTGCTAACGATTGTTGCTGTGGCAAAATCGAAATTTTACAGCCAACAAAGTCTAAATTAGCCAATTGCTGCAACTGCATACAGCGATTTATTTCACGCTCATTGAGCGCCGAATCTTTGTTTATAGGCTGATCAAAAGTGTTTATTTGTGGCGGCATATGGCTATCTTTCCAGCTGCCGTAGAGTGCCGACTGACTGCTGGCTCCAGAAAATATCAGCCCAGTGAGTAAGCCTGCTTTTATGCAAAGCTCCATATGCTGTATAGCACCATCAGCACTACGTGCTTCGATTGCAGAGCGTCCCCAATTTATTGTAATGCCTAATGTATGCTTAGCGTGCTGGTTGGCTATTGTTAAGGCGCTGATTTCATCTTCTAAACGCATAAAGCCCTTTTCGCTGGGGTAAGTTTCACGTTGTGCATCGCAATGTTCAAGCACTAGTTTAGCACCGTGCCAATCCCAGTTTTGTAGTTCCTGCAGCGATTTAACTAATGCGCTTATTGATGAGGATGCCTGCGCATTTAACGTCGGTGCACTGTGTATTTGAATATGTGTCACCACAGGTTTGTTAAAGTGGTTATTGAGTTGTTTTATTGCTTGATTGGCTTGCCTATAAAAGTTAATAGCTTTAAGGCGGCCCGCTTCATTATTAGACGCAATACCAAAATGCGGGTCTTTACTAAGCTCTCCCATCGTGCCAGGAATACAGGTAATAACATAGCGCCAACGCTCATCTAACTGAGCATAAAACCAGTCATTATCAAATTTATGCAATTTACCTGTAAATGGAATTTCTAAACCATCAATATACGGATTATTTTTTAGTTGTCGGTAAAATAATTGCTCAGCCTGTTGATCCCAGCTAGCGTCTGATGGCACTGATGCGTACGCCCCTACAAGTACTTTCATATTATTCCTTTCAAGCTGTGTGCATTAGTGATGAGTAATACATCATTATTATTTTTATTCCATAAGGACAAGGTTTTGATGTACTCTGGTGTAGCTGTTATACCAGCGGTGCACTTTTAACACAACTGCTGATTTACAAAATTAATTAGGATTCAACATGCACATCTATCACTATGGGGCGGACTCACAACAATTTGGTCAGTTATTTCGTCCACAAAATGATGCGTTTTTGCCCGTTGTTATTGTGGTTCATGGCGGTTATTGGAAAGATAACCATAGTTTAGACAGTTACCCAACTAAACAGATTGTTGCATATTTAGCGAATAAAAATGTCGCGGTATGGAATTTAGAATATCGCCGTATGAATAGTGTCGGCGCTAATGTGAGTGCGCCATGGCCCAGTATTTTTAATGATGTTGCACAAGGCATCGATTTTTTAACCACCTTGGCGACAGAGCATAAATTAGATTTACGCAATGTGATGATTATTGGTCATTCAGCAGGTGGACACTTAGCAACGTGGGCGGCCTCCCGCGGTATGATAGATAAAAATTCAGCGTTGTACAAAGCCGAGTACTTAGCTATAAAAACAGTCATTGCTATTGCGGGGGTGCTTGATTTAAGGCGCCGCAATGATTTAGGGCAACCACAACAAATAGTAAAATTATTAGCTGGTGAATTTGCTGATGGGCATAGTCGTATAAAAAATTGTAACCCCGCACAGTTAATTGACAATAGCGTAAAATATATAATTATGCATGGCGATAAAGACAAAGAAGTTAATATAAAACAGGCTATTAGTTTTGTAAGCAGCAGTAACGAAGCTAATATTGTGTTCCATGTTCTAGCGGGTATTGATCATTTTACAATGTTTCCTAGTTTTAATGAGAACTTGCAAAGTTGGCAATTATTACAACACATTATTAGTGATAATTTAGCTTTATAGCTATAAAAAAAGCCGCATAAATGCGGCTAATAACGGGATAACAAAACATTAACTCCCAATAGTGCGCTAAGAAGCAGTGCACTACTTAGTGGTTATTACGCAGGTTGATGATCCATAAAGCCTGCGGCTTGCATTTTTGCAACCACATCTTGCTTTTCGGCATCACTTAGTGCGCGAATTGGTAAACGAGGATTGCCTACATCAATGCCATGCAGTTGCATTGCAGCTTTGCCTGCAGCGACTCCACCGTACTGAACCAGTGGGCGAATAAGCGCAATTACTTTATCCATTAATGCCGTTACTGTTTGTTGATCGCCATTATTGAACGCCTCGATAATATCTAAGTAAAGGGGCGCTGCGTAATTATAAGTACTGCCCACAGCACCGATAGCACCTACTGCTAGGCCGCCAGGAAGAAATTCGTCAACACCAAATGGAATATCAAACTTACCGTCACACACGCGTTTACAGCGTTGGAATTCGTACAGATCAACATGGTTAAACTTAATACCCGCAAGGTTAGGAATAACCTTGTCGGCTTTAATTAAAAATTGCTCCATATCGAACATCACGCCTGACATACCTGAATGGTAGTAATAAAATGCTTTGGTGGGCGCAGCGGCTGCGACAGTAGCACAGTAATCCACCAATTCATCAACAGATCCCGGTTTAAAGAAACAAGGTGCAATGATAGAAGTTGCGAAAATATCCAGTGTTTCAGCGTGTTTAGTTAACTCCAGCGTATCAACAATTGACAATGCACCGGTATGCACAGTAATACTTAGCTTCCCTTGCGCCGCGGCTACCCAGCGCTCCGCAACCGCTTTACGCTCGGCAACCGAGCAATTAAGCCCTTCGCCCGTTGTACCACAAATATAAACGCCTTTAACGCCTTGTTTGATAAGTAATGTTGCTAATTGGTCAATCACCGGTAAGTTAACATCGCCATTGTTATCAAATGGAGTATGGGGGGCTGCAATCAGCCCAGTTAATTTATTCATTTCAAGCCTCTGTAATTTTAAAATAGTGCTTTGCCGCCAATCCATGTATTTACTACACGGGGCGACGAATTTGTTGTAGAAAGAAGGGTTAAATCGGCGTTAGCACCAATGCTTAACTGTCCACGCGTGTCTGCAATGCCTAAAAACTCTGCGGGATATAAACTGGCCATATTAAGGGCATCGGTTAATGGAATAGCTAACATTTGTGTGGCGTTATTCACCGCTGTGATCATATTCAATGCTGAACCTGCTAATTGACCACTATTACTGGTTAGTTTGTCGCCAATTAAATTAATGTCATGACCATCGAAATGGAATTGGCTTTGCTCACTGCCTATGGTCGACATTGAGTCGGTAACCAACATCATTTTATGCGCTGCTTTGGCTCTATACGCTAACTTAGCTGAGCTTGGGTGCACATGATGACCATCTAAAATAAGCCCGCACCAGCTGTGTTCATCGAGTAACGCGGCGCCCACCATATTCGGTGCGCGCGACTCAAGTGCTGACATCGCATTAAACAAATGGGTAAAGCCTGTAGCGCCCGCAGCTAAGGCTGCTTGTGCTTGCTCAAAGGTCGCATTTGAGTGCCCTAAACAGACATGCACATTGTGAGCGACTAAGGTTTTAATGATTTCACAGCTGACATTTTCTGGGGCGAGTGTAACTATTTTTATGCCTAAATCATCACGACAATATATATCTAGCTCTTGCTGAGATAAGCTGCGAATTTGTTCACCGCTATGAATGCCTTTTTTAGGCTCGCTAATGTGCGGCCCTTCAAAATGTATTCCAATAATCCCTGGGGTATGTTGTGCAATAGCGTTACTGATCAAGTCGGCTGTTTGCGCTATTTTTTGCACGTTGCTGGTGATAAGTGTGGGTAGCAAACTGCTGCTACCAAATTTAGCGTGCGCCGTGCTCATTGCTTTTAAGGTATGTAAATTGGTATCTTGATTAAGTAAATAACCGCCGCCGCCATTAACTTGTGTATCAATAAATCCGGCGGTTAATAAACCTCTTACTTTTTTTTCAGTGGCGCCTTTGATGGTATCGAACGCAATGATTTTGCCATCTTCAATACTGATTGGGCGGTTAACGTGCAGTGTTTTGCCATCAAACAGTTGATCGGCGATTAATGTAGTGATCATGAAAGTCTTCTCGGTTTGTGCTGCAGTGGGAAAAGGTGGACTGAAAGTTCAGCCCACCTTGCATTTAATACTTTAAGGTATCAAACGGCTTACTTAAGCGAGTTGGATGACTAAAAGTTTAATTTAACACCGGCGTAATAGGCGCGCCCGGTTAAATCGTATGCAGTACCGTTGGTTAATGTCCCTTGCTGTTGATACTTATGACCCGCTGTTAAATGTGGCGGTTGCTCGTCAAATAAGTTAGTGATACCAAAGTAAGCATTAATTTGGTTGGTGAAGTTATAGCTAAAGCGCACATCATTATAAACTTGTGAGTCAATAGAATTAAGCTCTTCAGTCAACACGGTGTTATCGTTACGGTCTTTTGTTTCATCCCAGTAACGTAATTGCCAATACATATTGAAGTCATTAATTGTGTAAGAGGCATTAATGTTAAAGCGCAGTTCTGGGAACAATACTTCACCGGCAAGTTCTTGTTTGTCACCAGTTTCAAGGCCAGTAATGCTGTAAGTATCTAAAATATTTGCAGCAAAGCCAACGTACAAGTCGCCATCACCTAAATCAGTCATATATGATACATCAATATCAAGACCTTTAGTTTCAATTAGGTTTTCGTTTCCAGATGCAGCATTGACGTCCAGTGCAGCACCCGAGCGACCATCACGGCGTACTAAGCCATTACAGTTTGCATCAAAGTTACTTGGATCTGCAGAGTAACAACGGTTTAAGATAACGGTACGGTCTGTTTTAGCGATGGCATCATCAATCTTAATGTCGTAATAATCAAGTGACATTTGTAAGCCAGAAATTGACTCAGGCGTAAACACGATACCGGCTGTGAAAGTATCGGCTTTTTCTTCTTTAACGTCGGTAGAGCCGCTTAATAAACCAGCGGTATTTTGACGTTCTACTTGCGTTAAGTTAAATGCGCCGTCGCTATCGATACGATCTTGAATAGCGGCAACCGAGCGACAGTTTACCGCAATATTACCTGTGTCTGCATTGGTTAGGCCATCACATGGATCGGTCACCAGTGCTGCAGTTGCAGTACCCCCTGCGTATAAGTCGCTTACGTTAGGTGCACGTACTGCTGTTGCTACCGCACCACGTAAACGAATGCTGTCTGTAATTGGTGCATCTAACCCTAATGTCCAGTTTGTGGTGCTACCTACCGATGAGTAATCACCAAAGCGTACCGCAGCAGATAAGCTTAATTTTTCATGTAGTGGAATATGCAACTCACCAAACACGTCAACAACGTCAAATGAGCCTTTGGTTTTTGCAATGGCTGCGCCACGTACAATGCCGGCTTGGCGTAATGGGTCGGGAGTTTCATGGCCTTTTTCTTCACGGTACTCAACCCCGGCTGCAAAACCAATATCGTCAACGTCATTACTAACAGCAAAGTCTAACGCACCAGCAACAACAGCAGTCACCACAACTTGTTCAATACTGCCTTCTAAGTTGGTATCAGCAGCTAAATAATCAACGGCTTCAGGGGAAATACCATCAAGTGCAAACGGGTTAAACACCACACAGCCATTAATGCGCGCAATATCGTCGGCACATTGATAGCCGCCTGCGCCATTGTCTTCAACATTTAATGCATAGCGAGCGCGGTCTAAGTTAATGTCACCGTGGTTGGTTTGTTTTTGGTCAGTAACACCGTAAGTACCGCTTAATTTCAAGTAAATATCATTTGAAATATCATACTCATATTCACCGGCAACTCTAAATGTGCTGCGAGTATTTTCTGCACCCCGGTCACCAAATTCATAGAGGCGTCTGAATGTTAAACTGGCATCGTCAAGATTCGTGATGCCGTCGTTAAGTAAGTTATTACCCAGCGTCGTTCCTGCAAACCATGGGTGGGTTGCGATATCGATACCGGTTGTGCCACCTTTAGATAATTTAAAGATATCGTTTCGAGTATCAAGCGGAATCGGCTCATAACGTGCACGCGAATCGACACGCGCATAGTTAGCCGTAAAGTTCATGCGTGATCTTTCATTTAAATCCAGCGATAAACCACTGGCAATAAAGTGTCGTGTAAGGGGCGCTATCATTGAGCGGAAATCCTGAAAGTTAAATGCATCTGATGTAGCAGGGTCGTCAGTGCGGGTAAATAAGCTGCCATCACCGTTATATTTATCTATACGCCCGCCAAAAACATGCGATGAACCAACGTAAGCAGAGGTATCTCTAATACCATCTCCATCAGTATCTACAGCATCTTTGTGTACACGAGAGTAATCACGATCGCTTGCCATTAAGCCATCGTCTTCTGAGTAGCCTACAGATAACCATGCATTGCCGTCATCAAAGTTTTTACCAATAGAAAACTCAATATCAGTGGTGTTTTTATCACCTTCGCCACTTTGTCCTGCCTGTGCTTTAAATGCAACGCCATCAAAATTTTTCTTGAGGATAATATTAACTACACCGGCAACGGCATCAGAGCCATAAGCGGCAGATTGGCCGCCAGTAAGTACTTCAATACTTTGGATCATGGTTGTGGGGATTGTGTTTAAGTCTACACCATAGCCAGATCCTACTGACATACCAGATACATACCGCTTGCCGTCAACCAATACCAGTGTCCGTGATGAACCTAGATTACGCAACGCGACAGTATTTAAACCAGAGTCTTGCTCACTGATATTAGAGCTTGCTGAGGTGGTGTCTCCAACAACTGAAGGCATTTTAGCCAGTAAATCCCCAACATTGACTGCACCTACGCCTTCGATGTCATCTGCGTCTAAAATTTTAACGGGTGAAGCGGACTCAAAATCACCTTTGCTAATGTGTGAACCGGTAACAATTATTTTTTCAACTTTTGCATTTACTTTGATGTCCTGCTCATCAGCAGCAACTGCAGCGGTAGTTAGAGACGCAATACTTATCGCCAGTAGTGACTTAACGAACGTTTTTGATTTCATCATGATATCCCCAAAATTATACTTATTTTTAGATGTTTATTCATAACTAGCGTTGTTGTGTGATTACAAAAAGTACAACAAAGCACTGCAGCTACAAGTATGCCATCAACCTGTTATACCAACATACCATTTGGCAGTTTAAATTGTCAAAGTTAAAATTTATTTTTTTACCGTTTATTTACATGAAAGTCGCTACATTATTAATTTTATTTAGGTTATTTATTAACTGCGGCTAACAACGAGGTTAATGCGGCTAGCACGAAGCTAGCCGAGGGGGTTATGAGGGAAAGGCTGGTTTACCTTGTATGGTTATGTAAGCTCACGCGTGCAAATGAAATAGCGTTATAGTTATCGCGTTCAAACATCACACCAATTTCACCACTGCCAAGCTGGCAAATAGAAGAATAGCCAAATGAACCAGTATATACAGAAGCTGCATGTTGCCAGCTACTGCCATCATCTTGACTTATTTTTAGTACCCCTTCACTGCGTTGCGTTGGGTTTACTGGGCCACAGTAAGCTAAGCCGCTATGTTGGCTATTGTGCAGCAAGCTAATAATGCTACCTTGGCACTCGGGCTCGGGTAAATCTGGAGTGTCGCGCAGTGCAGACCAACTGATTCCACCATCGTCACTAACAGCGGTTTTGCGCAAGTAATTACCCTGGTAACTGCGGGCATTGAGGATCACTCGGCCATCGGATAGTTCCGCCATTTGTGTTTCATTGGCATGTTCATTAACTGCAGCAGGCGCTACCTCACCGTATTGCCATTGATAGCCGCCGTCGTCACTGTATACCGCGTACACTTTCATATTGTCCCAAGGACCTTGTGTGAAGGGCATAATAATACGGTTTTTATACTGTCCGGTACGGAGTTGAATACCAATTCCTGGCCCCCCAGCATAGCAAGTCACCTCAGTAGGGCGTTTCACTTGCCGTGTGACTTCGACGGCTGCTGACCAAGTTAGCCCCGCATCGCTGCTGCGCTGCACAAAGGTGCGGCAGATGCGCCCTTGGTAGCCAGTTTCTACTGCCCCTTCGTGTACATTAGACGGAAAATTTTGCCCAGCATGCGACACCCATGCTGCGGGATCTGCTACTGCATCGGCTGTGGTATAGGGATACTCTTGGTACATTAATACTATATCGCCTGAGCTTGCATCAATTACAACCAAAGGATTATTTAAGGCATTATCGCCAGCATCGGCTACCAGAATTTGCTCGCTCCAGCTTGTGCCGTTATCTTGGCTGGTTTTTAGTACGATTTTATTGTGAGCATGATCTGACAATATCGCACGTGCTTCGCAAAATGCCAGTAGTTTACCATCTGGCATAGGCAATAATGCCGGAATACGATAACTACCAAAGCCCTCTGTTTCGGCCTCAAAAATATTGCGGATCACTGTGTTGTGTGTCAGTGAAGGTTGCACAGTACTCATTTAAAACTCCTCGGCTGCAAGGGTTAAATAATAGTGGTTTAAACGGCTGCAGCTAGCCGTTCACTTCATGGTATGAATGGTTAAGCCGTTTAAGCTATTAGCCGGTTTATTGCTAAATAAGGCACTGGCAAGGTAGCCCACCAAAATACAGCTTAAGATGCCAATGGAGCCAAATAGGTAGCCTTCTACTAGTTCAAATACCCAGGCGAGTAGCATAGTTATTACACCAAAAAATAGCCCAACCATGGCACCAGAGGCATTGGCTCGGGTGCTTATAATTCCCAAAATAAATAGTCCACCGAGTGCGCCCATAAACATACCCACTACTTTAAAGTACTCTTCCATTAACGAACGGATTTCGGGGCTAATAAATAACAAGCCAACCAAAGTGCCAGAAATGCCTACCAATAGGGTTAACAGCCGCGCTGCATTTAAATAGCCTTTTTCACTACGACAAAGGTTAAAAGGGCGCATAAAGTCGGTTACGAGGGTAGTCGACATCGAATTCATACTGGTTGATACGGTGGACTGTGCGGCCGCAAAAATACCAGCAATGATCAGCCCTGCAATACCAATCGGCAGTTCGCTGGAAATAAAAGCCGGAAATATTTGGTCAATTTGTTTGGTTGGATCGAGTTTTTCGGGATTCGACTGGTAAAAAACATACAAGCCAGTACCAATGATAAAAAACAGTACAGACGCTACCGGTGCCATAATACCATTGGTCCAAATTGATTTGCGGGCAGAGGCGACGTCTTTAGTGGTCATGTAACGTTGTACGATAGATTGATCGGCGGTGTAGGTTGATAGGTTTTGCCCAATGCCACCGAGTACGATGACCCAAATCGACAGTTTAGTAAAACTATCCATACTGAAATCAATATCAAGGGTTCTAAATTTATCATTAGCGATGCCACTGCGAAATATTTCTGCTATACCACCATCAACACCGCTGACAATATAAGCAAAGCATAATAGCGCACCTAATAGCAGGACCACGGTTTGTATGGTATCGGTCCAAATTACTGCTTCAATTCCGCCAAGAGTACAATAAATTAAGCTTAATAAGCCGATGATTAATACGCATTGCCACGCATCAAATGGCGTGACCGCTGCCAGTGCCAGCGCAGTTAATGCCATTACGATACCCATGCGACTGATATGAAATAAGGTGAATAACGCACTGGCAAACAGCCTTACCGGCATGTTAAAGCGCAGTGACAAAAACTCATACGCACTGGTGGCGTCTATTTTACGAAAGAACGGCATCGCGACATAAGCTGCAATGGGCGTTACCGCTAAAATCATCCAAATACCGCCCCAATATAACCAGTCGGTTCTGTAAACAATGGCAGGAATACCCACAAAGGTCAGTGAACTGAGCATAGTGGCGTACATAGAGCACGCATTGGCCCACCAAGGGATATGTTGGCCACCGCGAAAGTAGTCGTTCACGTTTTTGTTTTTAAACACAAAGTACACGCCAATTAAGACCATAGCGAATAAGTAAACCACCAACACTGTCATATTTTGCCAGCCAAAGGCGTCACTCGCCTCGGCTATTGCTGCCAATTTTAGGCTGCTATTAAATTTACTGGCTTGATGAACGAGTATTTTTCCATTCCAAGGTAATACTGCTATTGAACTTGCTGCTTGATGAACAGGCATAGCCAAAAGCTGTGGGTCAATGCTGTCATATTTTGCCCACACATTAGTGATGGCGTTATAGCTCAGCACTTGTGTTTGGTTGGCGCTACTGGCAAACACTAAAAAATGAGACTGACCAATTGCCAGCGCATTACCAGAGCTTAACTGTAAATTAGATAACGCACTGTTAAACCCGCTTTGTGGCATCCAATATGGCTGTGAATTATCAGTATTATATTTCCATAGTGAACTTTGGCTGTCGGAATTTGGCATTTCTAAAGCAAATAATACATCTCCACGGCCGTCATTTTGGCTAACTAATGTAATTGCTTGCGGGCGAGGGGTTAATTTTTGCCAGTTTGCAGCTGCAGTATAGTGCTTTGGCTCACTATCTTGGGTAAAAGTAGCTAGCGCTGCTGTGGTTAAATCAAGCGCATAGAGTGCAGTGGTTTTACCTGTGTCAGTTGCCGTTATCAGTACATATAAGGTACTACCAACAAAGGCAGCAGAACCTTCACGCATAGGAATAGGCAGTGCAGGCAATGTATGCATTTCTATGCCAGATGCCTGATTACGACGCACTAGCAAAGTGTCGTTAAAGGTATGAGTTTCATCACTGCCACCAAGCAGTACTATGCCATTTTCAAAAGAGGCAGAGGCTCCATAAGCACGTGGTGAAGGCAGCTTTATGGCTGCTTTTTTCCAATTTAAAGCACGTGGCTGATTAGGGTTTTTCTCTGCAAGCCATATTGAACTGAGGTATTTGGGTGCGCTACTACGGGAGTTGTTAGTGCTTATTCCGCCAGCAATTATTAGTAATTCATTATGTACCCCAACTAGAGGCGCATAGCGAGAAACGGCTTCTACTGGCGCGGCTTGTTCACTCCAGTGTAGTGCAACGCGCTCGCCAGCATACGCTTGAGAAGTTAAGCCAAGCAAGATTGCCATAAGGCAAAAAATAACATGTAAAGCTCGCAATGAATGAGTACGTAAGCGCATTAAAAAAAGGCGATGCATAGCGGGTATTCCTATTATTTTTAGCAGAGTTTAATACACAAAGATGGATAACACTGCTTTAGATGTATACCTGTTATACCAGTTGTTATTTTCTAAATCTAGCAATACTAGGTGAATAGGGTGAATTAATTGTTGATGTTGTAGTCGGCAGGTAAATAAATGGTGTGTAGGGCATCGCTGGTTTATTAATAATATCAACCGCCACTAGCACGAGATAGCGTGTGGGTTGCTGCGCATGTATTAGCAAGTGCTCAGCATATTTTAATAAAACTGCTATTAACCTAAAAAATAAAACATGCAGTAACAGGAAGGTTATTGCATCTGGTTACTTCGTAACTTAGTTATTAACCTTAACGGGCACGGTAAATTCGGCAATAAATAACGCGTTATCATTTTTAAGAATGAGTGAGCCTTGGTATTTTTCAGCGATGCTGGCCACAATTGACAGACCAAGCCCTGCGCCGTTTTCTGCACCTTTACGCCAAAAACGAGTTGCCATATTAGCTAAATCGGCCGGGTTAATATGAGCGTGGTTACTAATGGTTATTTTTAGTGCTGTGGCTGTTAAATTAGCGGCTAAAACCACAGCTGTATTCGCTTTGCTGTACTTAAATGCGTTATCAAGTAAATTACGACACACTATAGTGAGCATGGCACTGGGCATACAGCACACTGGCTGGCTTGCTGTTATGCTATAGGTTAAGCGGGCGCTATTGTTGTTTGATTCTGTTACCACAGTAGTAATCAACGACTCAAGTTCCCAAGGCTCTGTAGTGTTTGGCGGCGTGTCGGCATCTACATGGGCCAATACCAGTAGGTTGTCTAAAATGGTATTTAATCTATGCGCACTTTTTTTAGCTTGCCCTAGTGCTTTTTGTTGGGTGGCATCTTGCGTAAGCTCTGCTAATTGTATTTGCGCTAAAATGCCGGCTAGTGGGGTTCTTAGCTCATGCGCGGCATTACTGGTAAAGTGTTTTTCGCGGCTGATCCCTTTTGCTAAGCGTGCCATTAAGGCATTTTGGCTAGTAATAAGCGGTTGCAGTTCTTTTAAAGGCTGGTTTAACTGTATCGGCTCTAAGTCGTGACTGCCGCGTTTTTCAAGCGCATGTATTAATAACTTTATTGGCCGTATTCCTGTGCCTATGGCAAACCAAAGTAATACCAGGGCAACAAAAATAGCTAACGCAGGTGGAATGAGTATGCTAATGAGCAAGTCGTGATAGAGCACATCGCGCTCGGCCACCTTATCGGCAATGGTAATTTTATATTGCGCAGTAATTAAGGTAAACGTACGCCACTTAGCTTGCTCAGAGCTTACATAACTAAAACCTTGGTTTAGGGTAGGTTGATGGGGAAACGATTGACTATTACTGCTGGCAATTATACTGCCTTGCAAAGAGCTAATTTGACAGGTTAGGCCTTTTTCAGTGTTTACCCCGCTGGCATTTATAATATCAGGGAGGCTTTTACTGAGCGCATCTTTGGGTACATGGGCTAAAATGTTACCTAACATAAACGCGGTTGAGCGAAGGCGCTGATCAAAGTTAACCGCTAACTTATTATTTAACCCCGATATCATCCACACACTGGCGATAAGCCAAAAGCCTAAAAATACCGCTGCAACCAATACCGTTAACCGTAAACGCAAGCTCATTAGTGGCTCACCTCTATTGTGCCTAATCTAAAGCCTAGGCCACGTATGGTTTCTATTGCCGGTGCGCCTAGTTTTTTACGTAAATTAAAAATATGTACGTTAAGTGCGTTACTCGCTACATCATCGCACACGCCATAAAGTACATTT
Organism: Pseudoalteromonas sp. BSi20311; assembly: GCF_000239875.1. Lineage (NCBI taxonomy): Bacteria > Pseudomonadati > Pseudomonadota > Gammaproteobacteria > Alteromonadales > Pseudoalteromonadaceae > Pseudoalteromonas > Pseudoalteromonas sp. BSi20311. The sequence goes on from NZ_BADU01000007.1 coordinate 23,508, forward strand.
TTTAACTGGCTTTGGGTTAAAATTTGTTGCGGACTATTTAAAAAGGTTTGCAGTAATAAGTCCTCGTTACGTGATAAGCAAACAAGCGTGCCATTGAGTAATGCTTTATGTTGCTCTAAATCGTATTGCAGTGCGCCGTGAGTAATTGTATTGCTGAGCCTATCGCTTGCGCGGCGCTTTAAGCTTAATAGCCGCGCTAATAACTCTCTTAAATCAAAAGGTTTTACCAGGTAGTCGTCGGCGCCTTTTTTTAATCCAATAACTTTGTCATCTATGGTATTGCTCGCGGTAAGAATAAGCACGGGGAGCGAAAAACGATTGTCACGCAGCCAGCTTAACCAGTTAATGCCATTACCATCGGGTAGGTTTAAATCAAGAATGCATAAATCAAAATTGCTCGATTGCATATAAGTAGTCGCTGCGCTTAGGGTACTAACGTGCTCAACGGCTTGCCCTTGGTGGGTTAAGTAAGTACAAATAGCGTCGGCTATTACGTCATCATCTTCCACTAACAATACAAACATACTCGCTACCCTGTTTAAAATACCCTAGCTAGAATACCTGTTTCCATTGGTTAAGTAACCTGAGCTTTGGATAATAAATCTATCTCAAGCAGCTATTTTCAGCGCTAACTGCGTTGAATTTACTTGCAATAGGCCAGCTATTGACGCGTAAATTGGCCTTGTTTTCACTGAAAATCTCTGGCTAGAGAAAATAAATTTAAATATAACTATGATTCAATACGTTAGTAAATCTCTTAACCATAGTTCAGGTTAAGTAACTGCTATGTGCTTATTTACTATTAATTTTTGCTCTTAATATTGGCTTAATTAACGCTTTGTATACTATAGCGGCTAACCGTATTTAAAGAAGATTTATAGCTATGTTAAGTATTTCAATTGGGCCGTTTGTTATTGCCATTTCGCAGCTTATTATTTTATTAGGCTTAGGCGTATTTTGGGGGCTTACCTATTTACAAACTCGTAAGCAACCACAGCAAAAAGCAATTTTAGACACGGTATTTAAAGCGTTTGTAGTGGGCTTTATTGTTGCGCGATTAATGTTTGTTTTGACTATGTGGGATGCGTATCAAGAAAACTGGTGGCAACTTATTAATATAAGTGATGGCGGCTTTATGCCTTCTTATGGCTGGGTGGCGGGTGCGCTTGTGTTGGCACTGTATGCGCGAGGCAAAAAAGCAGTGCTGAAAACCTATTTCATAGCGGCTATTGTCGCGTTGCTTACCATTATGGTGCCTACCTTTGCTGCCTCTATTTATAAAGCTGGGGTTGAGCTGCCACAATCTGCGGTATATAACCTGCGTGGTAAAGAGGTTGATTTACAGTCATTTAAAGGCAAACCTGTCGTTATTAACTTTTGGGCGTCGTGGTGCCCACCGTGCCGTAAAGAAATGCCGGTATTACAGGCTGCGCAAAAAAACAATCCTAATATAGCTTTTGTTTTTGTTAACCAAGGAGAGGACTTATTTACGGTACAAAAATTTATTAATGCTGAGCAGCTCGACTTACGCAATGTGTTTTTTGATCAAAACAGTAATGTAAGTCGTGAATCCGGAGCTGCTGGGCTACCAACCACGCTTTTTTATAGCAGTGATGGCAAATTAGTAACCAGTCACATGGGAGAGCTCTCACACGCGAGTTTGCGTTATTACATGCAAGCTATAAATCAACAGTCTGCACAATAAGGATGCCTCATGAAGTTAATTTATTTACTGCCATTACTAGCGTTTACCTCGCCCCTATTGGCTCAACAAAAAGCACTGCCTTCACCCCTTAAGTTAGTTACTGAGCAAGGCGGTGAAATAGTCAGCGAGTTTGCAGCGCCTGCCAACATGAAAGGCTATGTTGCCGACTTTAAAGGCCAAGTTATTACTTTATATATCACCGCCGACGAGCAATATTTATTTACCGGCCCTATGCTTGACGCCAATGGTAATAATGTAGGAGAGCAAGCGGCAAACGACTACGCTACAGGCCCTAAAGCGCAAAAAGACTGGCAAACATTAGAGAGTAGCCATTGGATAGTCGATGGTTCAGCCAAGGCAAAGCGAGTAATTTATACCTTCACCGATCCCAATTGCCCTTACTGCAGACAGTTTTGGCAAAATGCGCGTCCTTGGGTGGATGCGGGAGAGGTACAAATACGCCATATTTTAGTGGGTATTTTAAAAGCCGACAGTTTAGGCAAAGCGGCGGCTATTATGAGTGCCAGTAACCCTGAAGAAGTATTAAAAAAGTTTGAAAACGATAATTTAGCGCGTACATTACAGCCGCTAAAAAATCCCCCTGAGCAGATAAATGCGCAATTAATGAAAAACCATCAAATAATGATGAGTGTTGGTGCCAGAGCAACCCCCGCTACTTTTTATCACGATGCTAATGGGGCGGTAAAAATGCAAATGGGTTTACCGCCTGCCTCATTAATGACTGAGATCCTCGGCCCACTGCCAAGTAAGTCAACCAAGTAAAAAACCAACCAAGTACATAGTGTGCAACGTCAAGCCGGTAAAAGTTTTACCGGCTTTTTTATAAATAACGTTAAACATAGTTACACTTTGTTATTTACATAAGTTATTCAGTAAGTTATCGACTTTATTAATCGGCCATTAAGTTTGGCGCTGTAGACTTAGCAGCAATTTTTGACCCGCTATTGACCTTTATTGATAGCGCTGCCGCTAAGTATCAAAAGCGCATAAAACGGAACCGCACACTGTCATGAGTACTTGCAATAATCGTCCCTTTTCACTACCTGCATTAACA
>NZ_BADU01000006.1:0-259 GCF_000239875.1 Pseudoalteromonas sp. BSi20311
GTTCGCCATTGGCGTTTATTAGACAATGGCTGCTCATCCAGTTTATCAATGCGCCTTGCTGAACGTTCAGAAATACCTGCTTTCGCAGCCGCGATAACTTGGCTATTACGCTTTCTATGTTTCATATAAATAGTGACCTGCTGATCAGTGATTCGTGTTCCCGGCACAGTGAACTCCTCCGTTCTGCTGTACCGAACCTTATCAGATCAACCGGCCAAGATAATTGTCGCTAGACCGGCCACCGTAATTGTCGCTTAAT
>NZ_BADU01000005.1:0-7125 GCF_000239875.1 Pseudoalteromonas sp. BSi20311
ACTTTAGGTTTTTAAGTGGTTTACCCCATGGCGCATATTTTGGCGCAGCCTTGTTATTGGCCTCAGATATAGCGCCTGTTGGAAAGCGTGCTAGCTTTATGTCAAAAGTATTTATGGGGCTGACGGTCGCAACCATTGTAGGCGTACCCGTAGTAACCCTCGTTGGGCAAAACTTGAGCTGGCGCTATTGTTTAGCTGGGGCAGGTGTACTGGCGTTTATTGCCTTTATTTTTGTTTATTATGTGGTACCCAATGTTAAAAACACTCATAAGTCTAATTTACTTAACGAGTTAGGGGTATTAAAAAATAAACTGGTTTGGTCTATTTTGGGTATTGTTATTATTGGTTTTGGTGGCGTGTTTTGTATTTATACTTATGTCGCCGACACTATTTTAGATGTAACCCAATCACCCGCGTACACCATTTCAATTGCGATGGTGATGTTTGGTATTGGCTCCACACTCGGTAACTACCTACTAGGAAAAGCAGCTGATAAATCGGCAATTAAAACCACGGGACTAACCCTTGCCTCAACTATTATTTTTGCATTTGCGTATGTGAGTGCCAGCTATAATATTTACTTACTTTATCTGGTGATCTTTTTTATTGGTTGTAGCTTAGGGCTTTCTACTTTAGTGCAAACACTGTTAATGGATGTATCGCCCAATGGCCATGCCATGATTGGTGCTCTCGTGCAATGTGCTTTTAACATTGCTAACGCGATTGGCCCTTGGGTGGGTGGCATTGCTATTGCGCAAGGTGCACAACCGAATCAGACCGGCTATGTTGCCGGAGCACTATTTTTAGGCGGGTTATTTATGTGGTGGCTAAGCTTTATACAAATAAACAATAATAACGCGAAACAAACGGCTGCAGCGTATTAAGTATAAAAAGAGCCGCGTATAGCGGCTCTTGTTATATTCATTACTTTAATTAATTACACGTCAATCGACGCCATATCAATAACAAAACGGTAACGCACATCTGAGCGTTCCATGCGCTCATAGGCGGTGTTAATTTCATCTATATTGATCATTTCACATTCAGGTAATACATTGTGCTCACCACAAAAATCGAGCATTTGCTGTGTTTCTGCAATACCACCAATCAAGGATCCTGCCACACGACGACGACCCATTAACAATGGCACTGTGTTTAGCTCATCTACAGGGCCTACTTGGCCAACAATCACTAACGTGCCATCAATATCAAGTAGCGGTGTATACAGTGATAGGTCATGCTTTACTGGTATAGTATCAATGATCACATCAAACGCTGATTGTGCATTTTTCATTTCATCATCGTTGTTCGACACTAAATAGTGCTGTGCACCTAGCTCAATAGCATCCTCTTTTTTAGATTCAGTACGGCCAATAACAGTAACCGTTGCACCCATTGCCACGGCATTTTTAACCGCCATATGGCCAAGCCCACCAAGGCCGACAACTGCAACGCGGCTGCCTTTTTTAACACCCCATTTGTGCAGCGGAGAGTAAGTAGTAATGCCAGCGCACAATAAAGGCGCCACTCGCGATAGCTCTAGATTTTTAGGTACTGAAAGCACAAACTCTTCACGAACTACAACATGCTTAGAGTAGCCACCTTGTGTCATTTCACCGTTTATTCTGTCTTTGCCACTGTAAGTGCCAACCATGCCTTCACGACAAAATTGCTCTTCGTGATTATGACATTGGTCGCAGCTTTGACATGAGTCAACCATACAGCCTACAGCAACGGTATCGCCTTGCTGATATTTAGTAACATCGCTACCAACCGAAATTACTTTACCAACAATTTCGTGCCCTGGTACTAATGGGTATTTACTGCCACCCCAATCGTTTCGCACTGCGTGTAAGTCTGAATGACAGACACCACAATATAAAATCTCTATTGCTACATCGTTATTTCGTAAATCGCGGCGCTCAAAAGAAAACTCTGTAAGTTCAGAACCTTGGCTTTTTGCTGCATATCCGACTGTTTTCATAATAACTCCATAGTTTATTAAAATTTATAACTCACACAGTATGCATTATCAGCTCTGAACATGAACTGACGTAGCAACTGCAAAAAACCCAGCATAATGCTGGGCTATTTTTATCAATTACTGCACCACAACGGCGTTTAACTCGTCAATCAGAGCTTTAATACGCTGGGCATTTTTGCCTAAATCACTTTTACCAATGCGAGATTTACTGCGTATGTCTACCACACGCTTACTGCCTTTGTCGTTAATACGCACGACAACATCATCTTTAAAGCCAAACCAGGTTGTGGTGTCTGTGGCTTCAACAATACCATTATTAACATCACTATTAACCAGTTCCCAACCAAGGTTTTCAATGGCTTTTGTTGTGGCTGCCACTAACTCTAGTTGCGTTTGGTTGTACTCGAGCGGTTTTAGCTCTGGATATGCTTTTCGTTGTTGCGCTGCAGTTTCTTCACCCGCGTAAGCAACAGGGTTGGGTGCATCAGCACGCAAAGGCACAACCGCAACAAACTCAGGTGGGTTAATTAAATCGGTAGAAATATCATGAATTGGCGGAACACTTTTTGCGGTATTCATCATGTTAAGCGGCATTGCAATAGCAACAGCTGCAAAAATAACCGTGATCACTGCACTGGCTAGGCTTACTGTTTTACGCATAAATAGCACTTGAACTAATAATAAGGCTAATGCTGCCCCACCAACATAAACACCTAATCTAAAACCAGCAAAAGCAGTGCCTAGTTCAACAATATTAAATTTATAAAGGGGTCCCGGTAGTACTACCATTAAAAAAGCGATAAGCCCAACTAAGGTCACTAAATGTTTCATTGCCTACTCCGTTATTGTTATATGGTTATTGTTTTTTAAACAGCTTTATACTGTTAACACTCCAATTTAGATTACTATGACCGATAAGTATCTATAAGGTCATAATTTATTGCTCTTTTAAAGTAGATAACTTGACTCCTTGGTAAAAATCAACAAACTACGGGGGTAAAATTATCAGGGTATTATTATTTATGAAAACAGAGATTAGTTACCGATTTGAGTCATCACAAGTGGCTAACCGCTTTTTACACGAATTAAAAGATTGGCCAGTCAATGACGTAAAAACACGCCTTTTCAATGGCGGCGACAGCGTTAAAGTAAGCTACGAATATGATGAAAGCGGATTTGATTATACCGTTGCCGAACTTGATGATTTAGCTGAGCAACACGGCGGACAAGAAGTATCGAGTTAAATCGACTTAAACCTAATCTGGTTACGTCCCTCTTTTTTTGCTTGATACAATAACTCATCTGCTGTTTTAATCACCGATTTAGGTTGTATATTTTGCTCAATTATACTGTTTGCATTGATACTCACGCAGCCAATACTAATAGTTAGCTGATTTTGTATATCAGAGCCAATATGATCAATATGTAAATCAATAATGGCGTTTAACAACAAGTTTGATACCTCAACACCTTGTTCATCACTGAGTCGATTAAATAAAAGAATAAACTCTTCGCCACCGTAACGAGCTGCCACCCCCTGATAAAGCAACGCTGTTTTATTTAAAACATTAGCCACTTTTTGCAGTGCGGCATCACCCGCTTGATGGCCATACACATCATTAAATTGTTTAAAGAAATCCACATCAACCAGTAATATCGTTAAAGTACTACGCTCATTTTTTGCTTCGCTCCACTGCTGATCAAATATTTCATCAAATGCACGACGATTAAATAAATGAGTGAGCCCATCTATCTTACTAATTCTCTCAAGCTCTTTATTTTTTTCACTTATTTGCATAAACAAAGCGTTAAAACCTTTAATCAGAACTTGCAGCTCTAAAAACTGATTACTCATTCTTAATGGGCTTAACGTGTTACGAAGTAGCATTTTATTTAATGCCTCAGCTCCGCTTATTAAAGGACGAATAAAATAACGATTAATAATAAATAAGCCCAGCAACGAAATAAGCAAAAACATTAATAGTGTTAACAACAAATCACGGTCTAATAAAGTAGGTAGTTGTTGATGATAATGTTTAATATCTATCAGCATAAGTGGCTCATTATTAATGTCGAGTAACACTCTTCGCCTTTGAGTAGCAATTTTACCGCCTTGTAAGCTACCCGTTAATTTTTTTAGGTGCGTATCAAACTGTCCATCGGCTGGAATAGAGTGGGTAAGGTCAACCTGTGACACACTGGCAATTTTTTGTATAAACGATGGGCGTACTTTTCTTATAAAAACCATAGCGCCAATTTGTTCACCCGTGTTATTGGTTTTTCTGATCATATGAGATGCAAACATCACTGGTCCATATTGCGTTTTTAAAAAACCAGAATGTTGTAAGCTGTTATTTTGTGGGGTGATATAGTTGAGAGGTAAAATTGATTTATTTTTTTTGTGTGTTTGTAAGTTAAATTCAGGGGCATCAAAATCATTAACTTGTACATAATTATGTGTTCTAGAGTAAACCAAATTAAAGTTCATATCATAAATAAATACGCCATCAATTTTCAACGATTTAAAGGTATCATCAACAAAGTTTGAGCTAATGTAACGAGAGCCTAGCGTTTGTAAAAACTCATAACTATCGTCCCACACAGCGTAATCATAATTTAGCGTTTTTAAAAATACAAACTCACGGTCTAAGGCAATTTTTACGCTTAGTAACTCTCTGTTTTGGTAATCTTCAATACTTTGCTCAATGTTAGGTAAACTAAAAAAGTAGCGATAACCAACTAGTAAACCAGTGACCATGGTCATTAAAATTAATATGCTTGTTATTACAAAGTATCTAAGTGACATAAGCTCTGCATTTTAGTATTTTAGGTACAGCTGCATGTAAGCTTTAAGTTTAAAGCTTACATGCACTTTGTTGAAATAGGTATTACACAACGTATTAAAGACCCCTTACCCAATTCACTTTCAACCTCTATAGTACCGTTGTGCTCTTTGAGTATGTTGTAAACTATAGCCATTCCCATACCAGTACCTTGGCCTACGGGTTTAGTGGTAAAGAAAGGATCGAATATTTGTTTAAGTATGTCGCCATCCATCCCACAGCCGTTATCTGCCACCTCAATATAAATATTATTTTTATTAGCAAACAGCTTAATGGTGATTTTTCCCTGCTGATCGTACTGGCTATCACAGGCCTGTTTGGCATTAATTAATAAGTTTACAAATACTTGTTTCATCGATGATAAATTACACTGCGTTAAAGGTATTTTTTCTATATGTAACTCTATAGCACACGTTCCCAACTGGTTGTCGAGTAACTTTAGCGTGCCATTTAATGATTCTGTAATATCTGCCATTGCAGTTACGTTGTCTTTTAGGCTGGCAAAGTCGACAAGGTTGCTAACAATATGAGCGATACGCTCTAATCCCTCTTGGGTATCATCAACTAAGTCATCAATATCGTCCACTATAAAGCTTATATCGTTCTCTTGGTTAAGCTGAACTAAAATAGACTCTAACTGCGATACTGAAATCGATTTGTCTACAAATTGTTGAGCTGCCGTCATTAACGTAACCAACATGGGCTTTATAAATTTTATACTTGCTACATTACTGGTTATATAAGCAAGCGGGTTATTTATTTCGTGGGCCATCCCAGCAGAGAGTGTGCCTAGCGTGGCCATTTTTTCACTTTGCATTAAAGTTATTTGTTGGTTTTTGACCGTTTCGAGCTTTTCTTTCAGCTCTTGATTAGCAATAAATAATGCCCGTGTTTTGTCTTCTAGTAGGGTTTCTAATTGATCTCTGGCTGATTTTTCGCGCAAATACGCTTTTTTATAATTGTAGTCGTCTTCAGCCATGGTGAGTCCCATAGTTTACTTCAATTAAGCACGAATCAAACCCATCATGCATGCACTGAGCATGGTTAAGTTTAACATCGACTCCATAATGAGACGCAGCACCAAAAATAAGCCCTTCAGCGCACATACAAAGCTGTCGCTTAGAGTTGTAGCGCATTAAAATAAACCCGTCTTCAATAATTTGGGCGTCAATTTCAGGTAAATTTGGCTCATGATAAAGCTTAGCTACTTCAACATGAATTACTTTATCAATGCCAATAATAAGATCAGCAAAACAATTAAAGTTAGCAACAATACTAGGATGACGCCCCTTCAAATGAGAGAACAAATACTCTCCAAAGGCCTTTAATACCTCTGACATAGACATAGAAAGTGCAGTTGCTACATCTTGTGCTAAAGCAACTATCTCTTCATCCGGGTAACTTTCTGCAGAAATATAAACACGACCTTGCGGTGCATTTTTTTCAAGTAAGTCGTCCCATGCTGCCATGCCACATTTTTCGATAACTAGTGCCTCAAGCCCTCTAAAGATAACGCCTTTCATGCATGTTCCTTCTATCATCATTTTTAGATTGTTAGCTGCATCTTCACTTAGTTACAAACGCTCGCTGCCTTACTACTCATATGCACATTCGCGTAATAAGTTTTACCCTATAAAACATCAGCATTGAAGTAATAGTAGTTTAGTCACTTGGAAAACGCCCAAAAATGTTCGTTATTTGCATGCTCTAAGATTAATCTTAACTTAAATTGAGAAAGCGTGATCACATTCTGCTTTTTACTCTATTGGTGGCAACGCTATTGGCAGGATCGTCTGGCCAAAAATGACTCGTAATATCCTGTTGAATTTTAGATTGACACATAAAAATAAACTTAAAAACATTGTTATTTAAAGAATTTCAATTAATTTTCAACATAACAACTTTGACAGTCAACATCACATAATATGTTTGACATTAATTATGTGAATGTTGACACATTGAATACGATGATTGACACTTTTAAATTAGATTATGATTAAGCACGACGTCGTGTTGACTTACCAGAAAGCGTCGTCAACTCTAGAATCTTTAATATAATGCCTGATGTTGTATACCCACTGACCTCTACTTCATGGCTTTGTATATCACCCCAGTATTTTAAGTAAATAGTCCCTATTCCTTTGTAAAAGTCCAAAAATAGATATTCCGTAAAATCATATATCCCTAAATCTGCAAACAAATTCAGTATGTTTATATTGTGTACTGTGCATTCACCTTTATTGCTCTCATATCCGCTCATTTCGAATCGAAGCTTTGTACTTTCTCTTCCATCAAACG
>NZ_BADU01000004.1:0-797 GCF_000239875.1 Pseudoalteromonas sp. BSi20311
ACAGTACGGCCACCTTCACGGATAGCGAAACGAAGACCTTCGTCCATCGCGATTGGCGCGATTAGAGTTACTGTCATCTTAACGTTATCACCAGGCATTACCATTTCTACGCCTTCTGGTAACTGTACGTCACCAGTTACGTCAGTTGTACGGAAGTAGAACTGTGGACGGTAACCTTTGAAGAATGGAGTATGACGACCACCTTCATCTTTCGAAAGTACGTATACTTCTGAAGTGAATGTAGTGTGTGGCTTGATTGAACCAGGCTTAGCTAGTACTTGACCACGTTCAACGTCTTCACGCTTAGTACCACGTAGAAGTGCACCAATGTTCTCACCAGCACGACCTTCGTCAAGAAGCTTACGGAACATCTCAACACCAGTACAAGTAGACTTAGTAGTGTCCTTGATACCAACGATTTCAACTTCGTCATTCACGTTGATGATACCAGCTTCAACACGGCCAGTTACAACAGTACCACGACCTTGGATTGAGAAAACGTCTTCGATAGGCATGATGAATGGCTTATCGATGTCACGCTCTGGCTCTGGAATGTAAGAATCAAGTGCTTCTGCAAGCTCAATGATTTTAGCTTCCCATTGCTCTTCGCCTTCAAGTGCTTTAAGTGCAGAACCTTGAATTAGTGGTAAGTCATCACCTGGGAAGTCGTATTCAGAAAGAAGTTCACGAACTTCCATTTCTACTAGCTCAAGTAGCTCTTCATCATCAACCATGTCACATTTGTTCATGAACACAACGATGTAAGGAACGCCAACTTGGCGAGAAAGTAGGATGTG
>NZ_BADU01000003.1:0-66790 GCF_000239875.1 Pseudoalteromonas sp. BSi20311
CTCACGAGTTTGTGGCATAGGACCGTCAGTCGCAGCTACGACTAAGATAGCGCCATCCATTTGAGCAGCACCAGTGATCATGTTTTTAACATAATCGGCGTGTCCAGGACAATCTACGTGTGCGTAGTGACGAGTTGGTGTATCGTACTCAACGTGTGAAGTTGAGATTGTGATACCACGCTCGCGCTCTTCTGGAGCGTTATCGATTGATGCGAAATCTTTAGCAACACCGCCGTATACTTTTGCAAGTACGTTAGTGATTGCTGCTGTTAATGTCGTTTTACCGTGGTCAACGTGGCCGATTGTACCTACGTTTACGTGCGGTTTTACGCGTTCAAACTTTGCTTTTGCCATGACGGAACCTATCAGTTTTGTGTATCTAGATTACATATGAAAATAATCCACCATAGGTAGATTAAGTTAATTTTTTCAAATTTCAAATAGTTTTTTTCTGACAGATAAAGGAAGTGTTTAAGGAGATTCGATTGACTGGTGCTGATAGGCAGATTTGAACTGCCGACCTCACCCTTACCAAGGGTGCGCTCTACCAACTGAGCTATATCAGCATCATCAAATTGGAGCGGGCAGCGGGAATCGAACCCGCATCATCAGCTTGGAAGGCTGAGGTAATAGCCATTATACGATGCCCGCTTTAAGGAACCTGTTCTTAAACTACCTCTAACCGTCTAGAATAAAGTGGTGGAGGGAGCTGGATTCGAACCAGCGAAGGCTGAGCCGTCAGATTTACAGTCTGATCCCTTTGGCCGCTCGGGAACCCCTCCACGATAATTCTTTATACTAAGCACTTCCGGTAAAAGGAAAGTGGTGCCGACTAACCGAGTCGAACGGTTGACCTACTGATTACAAGTCAGTTGCTCTACCAGCTGAGCTAAGTCGGCACTGCTTTAGTACGGGGCGAGATTCTAGAGTAAGGTTTATTGGGATGCAACCAAAAAATTAAAAAAAATGTGATTTTATTCTTCAAACGCTCACTATTCGCGCAAAAAGCGGTTTTTTTGTTGCTTTTAACTCTTTTTAGCCAACTCATACCAGTAATTTAAGCCTTTCATTACTAGCATTGGGTCGAAAATACTCTGTGGAAAATGCCCTTGTAATAGCTGACCATAACCACCAGCAAAAATTAAAAGGCAATTTTTTGTATTTAAATGCCGCTTTGCTTGCTCAATTGCGCCAATAGTTGCCACTAATGCACCATTTTTTAATCCATTAGGGGTGTTTTTGCCAAGCTCATTAGCAAATGGCGTATTTGCATCATCAAATACGCGCTGGGTATTTTGAGTAAGTGATCGGGTCATTAAATCAAGCCCTGGTAATATCCAACCACCTAAGTGCTGCCCATCATTATTAAGGACGTCTATAGTCGTTGCCGTGCCGGCATCAACAACAATTGCAGCCGTATTAGGGTAAAGCGTATAACCACTAATAAGTGCTAACCACCTATCTATGCCCAAATTACCGACTTGCTGATACGCACAATGCAACGTACTGAGTTCACGACTAACCGATGCTTCAAAGCAATCAATGTTATGTGTTTGAGCTTGCTCTAATAGCTGTTTGAGTAATTCACTACGACCCACACAAGCGTAAACAACAACCGTGATTTGCTGCCATGGGATATTATTAATATCGCACGGCTGTATTTGCTCGTTTTGCCACAATACGGCTTTGAGTGAGGTATTACCTACATCAATGAGTAATCTCATGCTTGCGCCTTTCTTAATGAAATCTCACCGCCATAATAACTTTTCACTTCACCGTCTTGGCGAATACGTACACCACCGTGCGCATCTATACCTTCACAAATGCCACACCAACTTCGATGTCCGGTATTAAGCTCTACCTGCTGACCAGCAAATGCATTTAATGCATTCCATTGTTGATACATAGTTTGTAAGCCATTCTCACGATATTGCGCTAAGCGTTGCTCTAAACAATAAGTTAATGAAGCTACTAGTTGATTTTTATCTAGCTGCTGGGTGTGCTGACTTAAATCAGTCCATGCTTGGTCAATGTGCTGACTGGCACTTTCTGGCATATTTAAATTAATACCAATTCCTATCACCAACTGACACGGTCCTTGTGGCTGCCCGTCTAACTCGACCAAGACACCTGCGAGTTTTTGTTTGTTTATATAAATGTCGTTTGGCCATTTAAGCTCTACTTCAATATCATAAAGTGCTTTTATCGCATCATACACAGCTAAACCAACAGCAATCGATACGCCCATAGCGGCTTGTAAGCCATCGTCTAAGCGCCAAAAATAACTGTAGTATAAGTTAGCACCAAAGGGTGATTGCCATACTCGGCCTCGACGCCCCCGCCCTGCTTGCTGCATTTCGGCTACAATCACGGTGCCCGATTCGAGCGCTGCTTTAGCTTGAATACGGCGCATTAACTCGCTGTTGGTTGAGTCAATCAGTGGTTGCACTTCAATATTCGCGGTATTTTGCCCTAACTCAGCATAAAGCTGTTGTATGATTTGCTGATTAAGTAACCCTACATGGTTATTTAAGCTATAGCCTTTACCTGTTACTTTAAATACATCTAAGCCCATAGCTTGTAAGCTTTGAATATGCTTACTTACCGCCGCGCGACTTATTCCTAATTCATTACCCAGTGCTTGCCCAGAGACAAACCCGCCTTTATTGAGCGCATTTAAAATGGCCAACTTATTACCGTCAGGTGCCTTCATGCTGATTGCTCCAAAGAGATATGGCATTCATTGTACTGATCAATCAATCGCACTTCGTGCTCTAAGCTTATGTTGTAACGTGTTAAAACAATATCCTGAATGTGGGCAATCATATTAATTAAATCATCCCCTGTACTATTACCATGATTAACCAGCACCAGCGCTTGCTGTTGATGCACTTCAATCCCCGCAATTTTATATCCCTTTAATCCCGCTTGCTCTATTAACCACCCTGCAGCCACTTTATGGTGACCGGCACTATGTGGGTAGTGAGGCACCTCAGGGTATTTAGCAATTAACTGCGCTAAGTCACTATTGGTGATAATAGGGTTCTTAAAAAAGCTGCCCGCATTAGCCAGTTTATAAGGGTTTGGGAGTTTGCTATTACGCGTTTGTATCACTTGCGCGCACACTTGCTGTGGAGTTGGATTTTTTAATTGCTGCAGCGGTCCATAGCTGAGCACTGGTTGCCATTTTTTGGGCAACTTAAAATGCACTTGGGTGATCACTGCTTTATTTTTTAGCGCGTGTTTAAATACCGATTCACGATAAGCAAAATGACATTGTTGATTAGTTAAAGATTTAAAGCTGCCGCTATCAATAGCAAAATAATCAACAGCTTCTATAAACTGTGCTATTTCTACGCCATAGGCACCAATATTTTGCACTGGTGCAGCGCCGACAGTACCGGGTATGAGCGCTAGGTTTTCAAACCCTGCAATACCTTGCTCCAGCAAGTAGGTCACTAATTGATGCCAATTTTCACCGCCCGCCACACTAACTAAAAAGTCATCCGAGCGCTCAGTGATAGTAATGCCTTGGGTTGCCATTTTAATGACCGTGCCTGCATAGTCATTTAAAAAAATAGTATTACTGCCCTCACCCAACAAGCAAAAAGGGACTTTAAAGCACTGGCTTTTAAGCTGCGCTGAGTCGGTAATTTCAACGAAATTTTGGCATTGGCTACTTAATGCAAATGTATGTAGGGGTTGTAATGAGTGCGGCACAAAGCCCTCTGAAGGTAGCAATAATTAATTGCTCTAGTTTAACTCATCGTCGCAAATTGCGCATCTGCTTGTAAAAATTGTTCAACCCACTGCAGCAATCATGATATAAAACCTGCACTTTTTTATTTGTACTCAAGGTAATTATGAAAATCACACCTCTTTTTTTAAGCCTCGCTATGGCAGGTATGTGCTCGCAAGCAATGGCCAGCGCTATTGATCAAAATTCCTATGCCAACCTTGATGATGTTATCACCACACATTTAAACCTTGATTTAGACATCGACTTTGCCGACAAGCAATTAGAAGGTTTTGTTGAGCATACGCTGCAGTGGCAAAACGCCAGTAGCAAAAAGCTAGTACTTGATACCCGTGACCTTGATATTGATAAAGTCATGTATCAAACAGCAAATGGCAATTGGCACAAAGCTAGCTTTAACCTTGCTAACCGCGACGATGTTAAAGGCTCAAAACTAACGATTACTTTTAAAAACCAAGCTGAAAAAGTCCGTATTTACTACAACAGTCGCCCAGAAGCGTCGGGCTTACAGTGGTTAACGCCAGAGCAAACAGCCAGCAAAACGCACCCGTTTATGTATAGCCAATCGCAAGCGATTCATGCACGTAGTTGGATACCAGTGCAAGACACCCCAGCAATGCGCGTGACTTATTCTGCACGTATTCATACCCCTGAAGATATTCGTGCGGTAATGAGCGCCGATAATAAAGATGCCCTTTATAAAGATGGTGATTATCAGTTCACTATGCCGCAAGCAATTTCACCTTACTTAATTGCCATTGGTGCGGGTAA
Source organism: Pseudoalteromonas sp. BSi20311 (assembly GCF_000239875.1). Classification (NCBI taxonomy): domain Bacteria; kingdom Pseudomonadati; phylum Pseudomonadota; class Gammaproteobacteria; order Alteromonadales; family Pseudoalteromonadaceae; genus Pseudoalteromonas; species Pseudoalteromonas sp. BSi20311. The sequence continues at coordinate 4,529 of NZ_BADU01000003.1, forward strand.
CCTAGAATTTAAAGCGATGTCTAAGCAAACCGGTATTTTTGCAGAGCCGACTATTTTAGATGCCTCAGTTGCTGAGTTTGATGACACCCAAGCGATGATCGACAAAACCAATGCCATGTACGGCGACTATGCATGGGGTCGTTATGACTTACTTATGCTACCACCTAGCTTTCCGTTTGGCGGCATGGAAAACCCACGTTTATCATTTATCACCCCAACCGTTGTTGCCGGCGATAAAAGCTTAGTTAACCTGATTGCGCATGAGCTTGCACACTCTTGGTCTGGTAACTTAGTGACTAACGCCACATGGGAAGATTTATGGTTAAACGAAGGATTTACCTCTTACGTTGAAAACCGCATTATGGAAGAAGTATTTGGTCGTGACCGTGCTGTTATGGAGCAAGCACTTGATGCAGCAGGGCTACGTGCGCAACTTAAAACCATTGATGCACCAGATACGCGCCTTAACTTAAAGCTTAATGGTCGCGATCCAGATGATGCGTTTAGCTCAGTGCCTTACACAAAAGGTCAGCTATTTTTAATCTACCTAGAAGAAAAATACGGCCGTGATAAGTTTGATGACTTTGTTAAAACCTACTTTAATGAGTTTGCATTTAAATCGCTAACCACCGCGCAATTTGTTACGTACATCAAAGCTAACTTAATTGAAAAGTACCCTGGCGTAGTGAGCATGGATAAAGTGAACGAGTGGATTTTTCAGCCTGGTTTACCAAGTGATGCACCTAATCCAACCTCAGACGCATTCGATAAAGTAGATACAGCTTCTACAGCATGGTTAAAAGGGGATACAACTGCCGCACAATTACCAACTGCAAATTGGACTGTGCATGAGTGGCTACACTTTTTAAATAACCTACCACGCGATTTAAGCATTGAAAAAATGACTGAATTAGACGGCGAGTTTAACTTAACCCAATCAACCAACGCAGAACGTGCGTTTGCATGGTACATGCTAGCAGTAGGTAATGGTTACCAACCGATTTACCCTGCGCTTGATAAGCATTTATCGGGTATTGGTCGTCGTAAGCTTATCGTGCCGCTTTATAAAGCGCTTATTACCAATGGTAAAAAAGACTGGGCACAAAGCGTATACTTAAAAGCGCGTCCGGGTTATCACCCACTGGCACAAGGTACTATTGACGCATTATTTAAATAACAAATAGCGTTACCAATAAACTAAAAAGGGCCAATTTGGCCCTTTTTTAATGCTTAGTTATTTTGTTACTTTATCTAAAAAAGCCTGTCGTTCAGCGAGCGTTGCTTGTTGCCACCAAAAGTCGAGCATATGTGCAGCGCTTGGCATGCCTTTGCCATTAATTGGCGCAATCGGCTTAATGGGACGACTTGGTTTTTGTGGGCCAGCAGGTGTTTCTGAGGTTTGCTGATTAAACTGTGCGCTTTGTAGTTGTCGTTCAGCTATCACATTTAATGGCTCAGCTAAGGTACTACCTTTTGCTTTTAAGCTCACTTGTGGTGCCTCAGCAAATACCTTAGCTGCCACCGCATTTTCAGCACGATTAAATACTAAGGTGTAATCTTTACCTGCTTCAACGGTTACATTCACCCAAAAAGGCTCCGACTCAATCACTTCGTGATCGTCATAGCCTAAATCATATAAATCTGTGTATTTAAGCTTTAACTGATAAGTGCCCGGTGCTAATTCAACATCATCAACACGACTAAAAATCGAACTTTCAATGATTCGTTCACCCACTTGTAAAGGAACAAACTCCTCAGGAAAGTGAATGTTTTCTGCCAAACTCGATGCACTCACCAAGAGCGCCGCTACACTGCTTAATAATATTGATTTACGCATAATTACTCCTTTAGTTGATTTCAGTTTGACACTGCTGGCAAAATTTGTCATTAGTGACATACATATTAATCGAACAAATTAGAGTCATCATTATGAGTCAAGAGACTATTTTTACTAAAATTATTAATCGTGAAATTCCTGCTGACATTATTTACGAAGACGACCACACGCTTGCATTTAAAGATATTAATCCTCAAGCACCTTTTCATGCGTTGATCATTCCTAAACAAGCCATTGCCACGATTAATGATGTCACTGAGGAAAACTCACATCTTGTTGGTCATCTATATGTGGTAGCGGCTAAGCTTGCCAAACAACTTAATTTTAGCGATGACGGCTACCGCGTGGTGATGAACTGCAATGAACACGGTGGACAAACCGTTTACCATATTCATTTGCATATGCTGGCGGGAAAAGAAATGGGCTGGCCTCCGTATCAAAACACTAAAAAAGTTGCCCTTTAGTCACCCATTAAATCCTGTATCTTAAAAAATACATTAAAAATACGGCGTTTTTCTTATATACCAAAAAAACAATTACTTATTTGCAACATTTTATGTTTAAATAATTGGAAATCGCACCTTTTCTCCAGTGAAATTGTTATTCCCTAATACAAAAGGTGTGCAGGGATCGTGGTAAGATTAATTAGCCAGCTTTATAAAAGAGTAAAAAAACATGAGCAGTTCAGCCTTTTTGTTGTTAGACGAAGAACCAATTAACACTATTGGTATTAACGTTTTAGAGCCTTTGTTAAAAACACAGGGCCTTGACGTAACTACGGGTACAAATATTTTAGATGTTCCGGTAGGTACTCGCTTATTGTTCATTGAAACATCAAGTAAAGACGCGTGGACTAAGCTAAAAGAACAACTCGTTAATTTGCGTATCAAATGCGATATTGTGTTGTTTAATTTAGATGAAAACCCAGAGCTTGCTAATCGTGCATTACTCAGTGGTATTCGCGGTGTATTTTACACCACCGATAATGCTGATGTACTCATGAAAGGGATTCGTTTACTACTTGAAGATCAGCTTTGGTATCGTCGTGATATTATGTGTAATGCGCTTAACCGCATGCTGCAATTTAATAAAGACGCACTACACAAGCTAACCGATGGTGATATTGAGCCAATCAAACTCACTAAACGTGAAAAAGCAATTATCTCGTTAATGAGTAATGGTTCTAAAAATAAAGAAATTGCTGAAGAGTTAAGCATTAGCCCACACACGGTTAAGACTCATTTATACAGTGCATTTAGAAAAACTAAATGTCGTAACCGTATTGAACTACTCTCTTGGGCACAACAAAATATTCCTGACGAGATTCGTTAAGGCTTATTTTAATAAATTCAATACAGGCACTTTAGGTGCCTGTTTTTATATCTTCTTTAAAAATCGCTGTTGGGGTCTTAATGCTCGACTCATTTACGCTTTATTTTGCCAGTATCGCTGTCATGACAGTGATGACGTTACTAAATTTTTTAACTTGGCGTACCAACAAGCATGTCCCCGGCACGTTACTTTATATCTCCTACCCTTTACTACTATTAGCCGCCATTGTGGGCTTTGCGCTCATAGGTAAAATCCCTGAAAAGCTTGCCATTACCTTTGCTAATAGCATGATGTTTTTAGCGTCCATTGTGCATTGCTTATCGCTGAGTCAGTTTTTAAATTATCGTGGTCGTGGTTTTAAATTTGTTTGCCTATTTACCGCTGCCAGCGCTTTATTGCTTGTTTACTTCACTTTTTTTCAGCCATCTATGCGCTCACGGGTTTATATTTCTGACTTTCAACATATTGTAGAAGCCGCTTTTTTACTATTTGTTTTTTTTAAATATGCGCGAAAACCTTATCCTAATGCCAGTATTGTTTACATTATTATTTTAACCTTGGTTGCAGCCAGTTTTATCACTCGAACTATTTTTATGGATCGCGTTGCACAACAAGATGCCATATTAAACCCATGGTTTAACTCATTATTATTTTTAAACAGTGTGATTGCCCCTATGTTTTATGCTGCTGGCATGGCGCTATTGTGCAATGAGCGCAGGGAATTACGACTTAATAAACTCACCGAAAAAGCACACAAGGACTTAGAGATTCGCGGGCTCTTTTTATCCACTATAAGCCATGAAATACGCACCCCATTAAACGGCATTTTAGGCAGCGCACAACTGGTGTTAAACCAAACTAGCGACAGCCGTAATAAAGCTTATTGCGAAGCCATTATTAACTCAGCAGAGTCACTCAACTTACTAGTAGATAAAGTGCTGGAATACGCAAGCTTAGATCAGCATGACGAAGCCTTGTACGAAGAGGATATAGAGTTCAAAACTTGGCTACAAAACTTATGCCTGCTGTTAAGCCCTTTGGCCGAACAAAAACAGCTTAAATTTGAGCTTGCCTGTAACATCCCCGATAAAGCCTGTTATTACTGCGACCAACAAAAGCTCAGACAAATCATTATTAATCTTGTGGGTAATGCAATTAAATTTACCGACACTGGCACAGTAAAAGTGCAAATAGATTTAATTAATGAAACTCAGCTCGATCATACCCTTAAAGTAAGCGTACTCGATTCAGGCCCAGGTATTGAAAAAGATGAAATTGACTATTTAACTGAGCCCTACATCCAAAGCAGTGCCGGTAAGGAAAAAGGCGGAACAGGGCTTGGGCTAGCTATAACCAGTCGTTTACTCGATAAAATTAATAGCCAGCTAGAAATTACCAGTGAGCTGGGAGTGGGTAGCGTATTTAGCTTTAACATGACGCTAGCCATAGGTGAACTTAGCCTTGTAGAGCAGCGCCATCAAAGTAAGGATTATTTAACCGGACTTGATGTGTTACTTGTTGAAGATTTAGATTTAAACCAAAAAATAGCTGTTGAATTTATGGCTGACGACGAGCATAAAATTAAGCTCGCTAAAGATGGCAAAAGTGCGATTGAGTTGATGAAAAAATATCACTTTGATGTGGTGTTACTTGATATGAACTTACCCGACTTAACAGGGCAGCAAGTGCTAAAAACACTCAAACGAGTGGAGCATAAAAATCAGCGAACTCCAGTGCTGGCCTTTACCGCCAGTTTGAGCCCTGATGAAATAAAAGAATACTTAGCACTGGGTATTAAAGACATTGTTGGCAAGCCATTAAAGCAAGAAAAACTACGCCAAGCATTGAGTGATTCACAGTCAACACAAACCGCTAGCATTGCCGTCGAGCTGGTTGATACGTTATACGATGAAACTGCCACAGAAACCCTAACAAGCTCTTTTAGTATTGATGAAGTATCTTCTATTTATAATGAGTTTATCCTATCTGCGCGTAACAAACTGAGCCGTTGCCAAGCTTTATTAGAGCAAGACCCCGAGCAATGCATTAAGTTATTACATCGCCAAGCCAGCACCGCAATGCAACTTGGCTTTAATAGCTATGGACTGGCTCTTAAAAAAATTGAGCGACGCCTGCTAGATAAAAAACCATTAAATAACTCGTTAAATGAAGCCAGCACACGGTGGCAACACAGTTTAGAGGCGTATTTAAAGTATGTACGCCAAGGGCTAGGGTAATACGGCTACGGACTATCAAGCTTCACGACAGTAACAAATGATCAAGCATATTTACTATTTATACTGTTATTTTCTACCGTATACATCGTCAAATCGCTCAATATCGCTTTCATCCAATATGGCACCCGTTTGTACTTCAATAACAATTAACGGCTCGGGCTGATTATTAGCTAAGCTGTGCAGTTGTTTTGCACCAATATAACAAGATTGGTCGTGAGTCAGCGTCAAGCTTTGCTGGTCAATACATATATCTGCAGTACCTGAGACAACCACCCAATGCTCGGCACGGTGCTGATGACGCTGGGTTGAGAGCCTAGCCCCACTTTTTACGGTAATTTTTTTAACCTTAAAGCCGATACTTTCTACTAGCGTACGATAATTTCCCCAAGGGCGGTAAACCACCTGATGATGCGCCAGTTTGTTGTTATGTGTTGATGCCAGTTGCTTGAGCAATAACGGGAGGGCATCAAGCGCATTTTGATCAGCAATTAAAGTGGCGTCGTGGGTATGAATAATTGCTAAATCGCTTACTCCTAACGTCGCTATTGTGTGTCTATCTTCGCTAATAACTAAGTTGTTACCACTGTTTTGGGCGATATGTTCTTGGTGTGGGCTATTACCTTGTGGCTCTTTTTTACTTAGCGTTGCCAGTGCAGAAAAACTGCCCACATCGCTCCACTTTAACGCAACGGGCATTACCACCACATTATTACTGCGCTCTAAAATAGCGTAGTCAATCGAGTCACTTGGGCAAGATTCAAGTGCATGAGTATTTGCTCTTGTAAACGCTAAGTCTTGTTTAAAATCAGTGGCACTAGCAACACTTTTAGCTATTTTTGGCGCAAAGCGTTCCAGCTCTTTTAGATATGCAGCGGGAGTAAATAAAAACATGCCACTGTTCCAACTATAACCGCCCTCAGTTAAATAGGTTGATGCAGTTGCTAAATCAGGTTTTTCTTTAAACTGGTCTACCTCAAAGCAAGCAGTACCTATAATTGCTGTGCCCTGTTTGATATAGCCATAACCGGTATGCGGCTCTGTTGGCGTAATTGAAAATGTAACTAATTTACCTTGCTCAGCCAGTGTCACCGCATCAGATAACTGAGCAGTTAATGGCGTAAAATCTTCAATATAATGATCGGCAGGCATCACCAACAAAGGACCTGTAATATTATTTTTTAATGCATAGTGCGCGGCAAGGGCAATGGCTGGTGCGGTATTTTTGCCTTCTGGCTCAAGTACTATGGCATGGGGCTTTGCAAATGCTGCCTGCTGCGCGGCAATAAATCGATGCTGCTCATTACAGACCAAAATAGCGGGATTAAAGCCCTCAGTTGCAACACGCACTAACGTGCTTTGCAATAACGACTGCTGGTTTTTATTATCAAGCAAAGATAAAAACTGCTTTGGCATTGCTTGGCGCGACAGCGGCCAAAGCCGTGTGCCAATACCGCCAGCTAAAATTACCGGTGTAATAAGGGTTGTATTCATAAAGCCGCCAATAAAAATATCAGCGGCTATTTTAGCACTTTATCGGCTGGGCGCTAATTTATACCAATGTAAAAGCATCGGCATCTAAATGTGCTGGAAATTTAGCTCTAAACTCATCAAGCGGCGCTTTATTTAACGTGATTGTTAGTAGTGCTTGCTGGTCGTCATTCGCTTTAATCAGTGGCTCACCTTTAAAGTCATACACTGCAGTTCCACCACTGTGGGCAATACCATTGCCATCTTCACCAACCCGGTTTACGCCAACCACGTAGCATAGGTTTTCCATTGCTCGTGCCATTAATAAAGTGTCCCATACATTGCGCCTTGCTGCTGGCCAATTGGCAATATTTATCATCACGTCGTAGTCATTGTTATTGCGCTGAAACACCGGAAACCGTAAGTCGTAGCATACTTGTGGCAATATTTTAAACCCATTGAGTTCAAACACTTCACGCGCTTGTCCTGCCACTACAAACTCGCCTTCGTTACCTAAACAAAATAAGTGCCGTTTATCGTAGTAGCTCACTTCTCCATTTGGTTGTACCCAGTAAAACCGATTCGCTTTTTTACTTCCTTGGGTTACCAATACTGAGCCTGCAATTACCGCATTATAGTGCTTCGCCTGTGCCTTGAGCCAACTCAGTACTGAGCCATTTTCAGCGTCGCCACAGTCAAGGTTAACCGCAAATCCAGTGGCAAAGGTTTCAGGAAGTACAATTAAATCAGGTTGATTGGTGACGTTAGCAAGCTGTTTTTCAAACATAGCTAAATTGGCTTTTTTATCGAGCCAATGCAGCGAGCTTTGTAATAATGCTAAGGTTAAAGTTGACATAAAATATGTGCTGCCTCTATTAAGGTTTGATCATTTTTAGCAAAACATAAACGAATAACTTTATCATTGCTTGGTTGCTGATAAAACACGCTCAGTGGAATGGCTACAACGCCTGCTTGTTCTGCTAACCATTGGCAAAATTCTACGTCATTTAAGTCAGATACATCACTGTAATCAAGCAGTAAAAAGTAGGTGCCTTCACTTGGTAAAATGCTAAAGCGGCTATCTTGTAGAGCATTACTGAGCACATCGTGTTTTTGTTGATAAAACTCACTTAGCGCATCCACATGCTCACCTTGCTGTTCTAACATATCGGCTAATGCATGTTGTGCAGGCGTAAAGCTTGAAAAAGTAACATACTGATGAATCTTTCGAAATTCTTCGCATAAATCAGTAGGCGCAATACAGTAGCCCATTTTCCAACCGGTGCTATGAAAGGTTTTACCAAAGCTTGAGATCACAAAGCTGCGAGCAAACAATTCCTCATCTCGTAACACACTTAAATGTGGTTGCTTATCAAAAGTAATATGCTCGTATACTTCATCACTTATCAGGTATAAATCATGCTCGATGACTAAGGCTTTTAGAGCATTAATATCGTGCTGTTTTAACGTTTTACCACTTGGGTTATGTGGAGTGTTGATAATAATAGCCCGCGTTTTGCTATTAATAGCCGCAGCCACCGTTTGCCAGTCAATTACATAACTCGGAGCATGCAGAGCAATATTAACTGACTTACCACCGGCCAATTCAATCGCTGGCTGGTATGAGTCATAAGCGGGGTCAAATACAATGACTTCATCACCTTCGCGCACTAGCGCTTGAATTGCAACAAACAGCGCCTCGGTTGCCCCTGAGGTTACAGTTACTTGCTGCGCGGCATCTATTTCAACCGCATATTTTCGTTTTGCTAACTGGGCAATTTGTTGCTGCAGGCGCGGTACACCAGATGAAGGTGAATATTGATTAACTCCTTCAAGCACATAATGATTAAGCTGTTTTTTAAGTAGCTCAGGCGCATCAAACTCAGGAAAACCCTGCGATAAATTAATCGCTTCGAATTGATTTGCTAAAGCAGTCATTTGACTAAAAATACTGGTGCCTAAATTTGGCAATTTACTTTCAAACACTGGTTACCCTTAATGATGGTTTTACGCCCAAAGCGATGCTATCATTGCTTAAAACAGAAGTATAGCCGTCTAAAACAAATAGCTTTATGCTCATTAGTGAGGAATGTATGCAAAACAATACCGCTATTTCAGAACTTATTGAAGCCGGAAAATGGGTCAGTCAAAAAGGTTGGGTACCCGCAACAGGTGGAAACTTTTCAGCTCGCACCAGTACGGGCTTTGTAGTCACAGCCAGTGGCCAGGACAAAGGCGCGTTAATGCCTGAGCATTTTCTACAATTAAATCATTTAGGTGAGCGTGTTGCAGGGGCAATAAAACCCTCAGCCGAAACACAACTGCATTTGAGCTTGTATCAACTTATTCCTGACGCGCAATATGTTTTGCATACTCACTCGGTAGCGGCAACTGTACTTTCAAATATTATTCAACGCCATCAGCTTGAACTAATCGGCTACGAGATGCAAAAAGCGCTCAGCGGTATTACATCGCACTTAGAATCACTGGCCATCCCTATTTTCGATAACGATCAAGATATAGACCGTTTAAGCCTACTTGTGAGCGACCATCACTTACACTCACCAATTAAGCATGCCGTATTGATCAGAGGTCATGGTTTATATGCTGTTGGCCGTAACATTGATGAAGTTCGCCGCCATTTAGAGGCATTAGAGTTTTTATTTAGTTGCGAGCTAGAACGCTTAAAAATAACAGGAACCGCACTATGATCAAAGCATTGCTAACTGATATTGAAGGCACTATTACGCGTATTTCGTTTGTAAAAGATGTGCTATTTCCTTATGCCGCACAACAACTGCCTGCATTTGTGCGCGGTCACACAGAACAGCCTGAAGTAGCAGAACAAATTAGCGCTGTAAAAGCTGAAATTAACGAGCCTAATGCCGATATCGACACCGTTATTAGCACTTTACTTACTTGGATTGAAGAAGATAAAAAAATAACGCCACTTAAGCAATTACAAGGTTTAATTTGGCAAACAGGCTATGAAAACGGTGATTTTACTGGTCACTTATACCCAGATGCTTATCAATTTTTACAACAACAAAAGCAAGCTGGCCAACAGTTATACGTTTATTCGTCGGGCTCTGTGAAAGCACAGCATTTAATTTTTCAGTATTCTGACTTTGGCGATATTCGCTCACTATTTAGTGATTACTTTGATACCAAAGTAGGCGCTAAACAAGCGCCAAGCGCCTATGAAAACATAATAACGCAATTGCCTTTTAACCCAGACGAAGTATTGTTTTTAAGTGATGTAGTTGCAGAGCTTGATGCTGCAAAAACCACTGGGCTTAAAACTTTACATTTAATTCGCGATGGGCAAGAAAGCTCATCAAAGCACAACTACATTAACGATTTTAGCCAATTTAAAGCGGAGCATTTAGCATGAGCCAACTCACTATTTTTGCAGATTCTGACGCCAATAATGCACTGCTGACCAGTAGCGACGTTCAACGTATTACCGCTGAACTTGCTAAGGTTAATGTGCGTTTTGAGCAATGGCAGGCAAATACCGAGATTACTGAAAGCACCAGCAATGATGATATTTTAACTGCCTACAACGGCGATATTGAACGCTTAAAACAGCAAGGCGGCTATCAAACTGTTGACGTTATATCGCTGGTTAAAGGCAACCCTGATGCTGCAGAATTGCGCAAAAAATTTTTATTTGAACACACTCACAGCGAAGACGAAGTACGCTTTTTTGTCAAAGGCCAAGGGTTATTTTGCTTACACATTGGCAGTAAAGTGTACCAAGTACTTTGTCAACAAGGCGATTTGATCTCAGTACCTAAGCTTACCCCTCATTGGTTTGATATGGGTAGCGACCCAGAATTTACCGCTATTCGTCTATTTAACAATACAGAAGGTTGGGTAGCACAAAGCACGGAATCACCGATTGCAGAGCAATTTCCATTATTACCGTAATTTAATCATTCAAAACCCTGGTCCACACTAATAAACATAACGTGGACCAAACGCATCGCAAAATTACTTCAGCTTTAAAAGCACGCCACTTTCTACCTGACTCTGGTTATAAACACCGGTATCTAACACCCACCCAGTAACCAAGTTTGCGGGTGTTACGTCAAATGCGGGGTTATATACATTAGCATTAGTGGGAGCCCACAATGCCTCGCCAAAACTACCACTAACACCACGCACTTCTTGTGGATTACGTTGCTCTATTTCTATATCGCTACCTTGGGCAGTCTTTACATCAAGCGTAGTAACCGGTGCCACCACATAAAATGGAATATTATGAAAATGCGCAAGCACCGCTAAATTATAAGTACCGACTTTATTGGCAAAGTCGCCATTAGCAGCAATACGATCAGCCCCTACAACAATTTTATCTACCTTACCTGCAGCCATTAAACTGGCCGCCATGTTATCGCAAATTAGCGTGTAAGGTATTTGCCAACGCTCCAATTCAAACGCGGTCAAACGCCCGCCTTGCAGTAAGGGGCGTGTTTCATCCACCCACACATGAACATTGCCATGGACTTGTTGTGCTTTATAAATAACACCCAATGCCGTACCTATGCCCGCAGTGGCTAAAGCGCCGGTATTACAGTGAGTTAATATATTGTCGCCGCTATTTATTAGCTCGGCACCACGTGTTGCCATACGCTCACATAGCTCAATGTCTTCAATAAATAACTGCTCAGTCGTTGCAACAATACTGGCAACATAATCAGTTTGTTTAAGCGCTTGGCGCAACGCCGCCATACAATGCATTAAGTTAACCGCTGTTGGGCGAGTGGCTTCTAGCTCATTTATGGCGGTTGCAAGCGCGTCTCTAGTCATACCTTGCTCAGCTAAATAAGCAATTAATAAACTGGCCCCTAAGCCTATAAGTGGCGCACCACGCACTTTTAAGCTGATGATCAGCTCTTTCATTGTCTCTACAGTGTGGCATTCATGCCACACTTGCTGATGAGGAAGCAAATATTGATCAAGTACGCTCAGCGTACTATTTTCATATTTTAAACTGCTTGCGATTAAATTTTGCATAAGGCTCAAAAGATTAGAAGTGCGTAGGGTTATTTTACACCACTTTGAAGAACTCTCAAGTTAGACTTATAGACATCTAAACATTTAAAGGTATAGAATGCTTAAATGCATCTTTATTGAGAATAAAACCATGACTAACTATGTTGCTTTTAATGCACAGCACGCTATTAATTACATCAATTCGTTAATTGAATCTAATCAATACGACTTTTTTAAGCCGGGGCAAGCGCTTACCGCTTATGAGTTTGGTGACGGTAATCTCAACTTAGTATTTAGAATTACGGATGAGCAAAACAACAGTATTATATTAAAGCAAGCTTTACCGTATGCGCGTTGTGTAGGTGAGTCGTGGCCATTAACACTTGATAGAGCACGCATAGAGGCAGAAGTTTTACTTAATCATGGGGCTATTTGCCCTGCGCATACGGTTACTGTTTTACATTACAATAAAGACTTAGCTCTGACCATTTTAGAAGATTTAGGTGATTTACAAATTTTGCGAACAGCGCAAAATAATGCTGAACAATTTCCAAACCTTTCTCACCACGTAGCTGTGTATTTAAGCCAAACGGGCTTTTATAACTCTGACTTTTATTTATTAGCGCAAGATAAAAAAGCACGTATTAGCCAATTTACTAACCCTGAATTGTGCCAAATTACTGAAGATTTATTTTTTAGCGATCCGTACACAGAGCATGAACGCAACAACTATCCGGCACAATTACAAACTGAAGTTGAGGCTATTCGTAAAAACGGGGCATTAAAACTTGAAGTAGCAAAGCTAAAAGCTAACTTTTTATCGAACCCACAAACCTTGTTGCATGGCGATATGCACAGCGGAAGTATTTTTGTTAATCAAACTACCACTAAAATGATCGACCCTGAGTTTGGCTTTTTTGGCCCTATTGGCTTTGATATTGGATCTTTTATCGGTAACTTACTACTAAATTACTGTGCTCAGCACGGTCGCATTGACGACTTTGTAGCACGTCGTAATTATCAAACCCATTTATTAAGTACATTGGTTGAATGCTACGCCACATTTGAACAACAGTGGTTTGAGCTCATAAATAAGCAAACAACTGATGAGACACTTAAAGCTTCAGGCTACGCAGAGTATTTTATGAAACATGTTTTACAAGATGCTATTGGCTACTGTGGCATAGAGCTAATTAGACGCACTATAGGCCTTGCTAATGTAATTGATATAGAAGGCATTACCGATGAGGCCGCACGGTTAAACGTACAAAAACAAACATTAGCACTGGGTGAGCAATTGATTTTAAATGCCCACACTTGCGATACTAAAGACGCGTTTTTCAGCTTGCTAATAAGCCATTTAAATTAGAGTCTGTTTGACCCTAAACTAAGTCTTTATTTTATTAAAAAAGGCGCTTTAAGCGCCTTTAAGCTATATCTAATGATAGTGTTCGTACATTTTATCTAGTGGCTCAGAAAGACCACTTTCTTGCACTATACGCACATGTTTGCGTTTTAATTCGCGAGCACTGGTAACGCCACAAGAATGTGCAATAAGCCCCGCACCGTAATGAATGTATTTATTATAATTTGCGACCCGCTGCGCTTTATCTTCAACATTCAAGCCCCGTTGTAAACGTTCATTATGCGTAGTAATTCCTGTGGGGCAGGTATCTTTATTACATTGCATAGCCTGAATGCAGCCTAGTGCAAACATATGTCCACGTGCAGACACAACAAAGTCGGCACCCAGTGCTAATGCCCACGCAACTTTTGAGGGCACAATTAATTTGCCAGAGACAATAATTTTAACTCGCTCTCTAAGGCCATGCTTTTTTAGTAACTGAAAAACTAAAGGAAGACTTTCTTTTAGCGGTAACCCCACCGAATCGAGTAAAGACTGAGGTGCAGCGCCGGTACCACCATCAGCACTATCAATGGTAATGAAGTCGGGTGCAGACTCAATACCACGATGATTTATCTCGGCAAATAAACTTTCTAACCAAGTATGTTCACCAATTACCGCTTTAAAGCCTGTCGGTTTACCGGTTGTACTTCTTATCGTGGTGAGCATGTCTAAAATATCGTTTGGATTTTTTATTTCTGGGTGCCCATTTGGGCTAATTGAATCCTGCCCCTCAGGTATGCCTCTTATTTTAGCAATTTCAGCATTCACTTTTCGCCCAGGTAACATACCGCCTTTACCTGGCTTGGCACCTTGGCTCATTTTCAGCTCAAACATTTTAACTGCAGGGTGTGCAGCAACTGCTTTTAGTTTTTCTGTGCTTAAATTTCCATGCTCGTCGCGTACACCATATTTAGCCGTACCAATTTGAAACACGATATCGGCACCACCTTCTAAGTGATACGGACTAAGTCCGCCTTCCCCCGTGTTCATCCAACAACCGGCTAATTTTGCCCCCTTTGAGAGTGCACGTACAGCAGGACTGGATAACGCGCCAAAGCTCATGCCCGATATATTAAATAACGAATTTGTGGTGTAAGGAAATTTACAATAAGGCCCAAGCGTTACGTTGCTAGGCGCTAGGGCTTCTTCATCTAAGGTAGGAAATGCGCAGTTCATAAACATTACGGTGCCTGTCGTTTCTAAGCTTTGGGTTGAACCAAAAGCAGCCGTATGATCAACATCTTTAGCAGCCCGATATACCCAACTGCGTTCGGCGCGATTAAAGGGCATTTCTTCACGGTCGAGAGCAAAAAAATACTGACGGAAAAACTCACCTTGGCGCTCAAAAAAGTACCGAAAACGTCCAATTACCGGATAATTACGCCTAATAGCATGCTTTGTTTGGGTAACATCTCGAACATAAAAAATAGCAATTAATATAACCAGCAATCCAAATACAACAATAAATAAGCTGGCAAACACATCGATACTGAACATTATAAATTGACTCATTACTTATCCTTAAATGCTAAAAAAGCGTGATGTCATTAAATAACACCACGCTTTTATAGTTTCAAAATAATGCGCTATTAGCTATCTGTTTTTGCTAATTCTGCTTGTATATACAAACGTATTTGCTGCTCAAGCACCGACAAAGGCACTGAACCATGGCGCAATATTTGATGATGAAACTCACGAATATCAAACTGCTGACCTAATGCTTGCTCGGCCTCTGCACGCAGACGTTTAATTGTTAACTCACCAATTTTGTATGACAACGCTTGTGCAGGCCATGAAATATAACGATCGGTTTCTGTTTTTACATTGTGTAATGAAAGCGCCGTATTATCGGCCATAAAATTCATTGCACGCTCACGACTCCAGCCGTACATGTGCATACCCGTATCAACCACTAAACGTGTAGCACGCCACATTTCGTAGGTTAAACGACCAAAGTTGCTGTACGGGTCTTGATAAAAACCCGCTTCAACGCCTAAGTACTCTGAATACAATCCCCAGCCCTCACCAAACGCTGATAAATACGCATCACGGCGATAGCTAGGTAAACTTTCAAGTTCTGCATTGAGTGAAATTTGTAAATGATGACCCGGCACCGCTTCGTGCAAAGTTAACGCTTCTAAAGCATAGAGTGGTCGTTTATCTAAAGCGTACGTGTTCACCCAATAAAAGCCGGCTTGATCATCACGGCTCGAACCTGAATAGCGCCCAGTAGTGTACTTAGGAGCAATATTGGCAGGCACCGGCGCTACGCCATAAGGTTTGCGCGGTAAGGTATGAAATAATTTAGGCAACTGCGCATCCATTTTTTTTGCAATATACGCGGCCTCTTTTAATAATTGCTCAGGCGTTGTGGCGTAAAACTGCGGATCTGTTCGTAAAAAGTAGATAAATTCTGCAAACGTGCCTTTAAAACCTACTTCTTTAATAACCGCTTCCATTTCACTACGAATGCGCGCAACCTCCGCTAAACCCAGCTCATGTAATTCTTTTGGGGTCATTTGTGTGGTGGTGTAATATTTAGCACGATTTGCATAAAAGGCCTCACCATTCGGTGTTGACGAAATACCAATATCACTGCGCGCGCCAGGTAAGTATTCAGTATTAAAAAAAGTTAAGTAATCTTTATAGGCTTTAATAACTTGGCCACTGATAGTGGCTTTAGCCTGTTGTTGCAAATCTGCAAATTCACTATCACTTAAACCCGCGGTATTGTTTAAAAACGGCTTGTAAAATTCAGACTGTGTTACATCGTCAACAATGTAGGCAGTAATCGAGTCTTGGTAGCCAATTAATACCGCTTTGGGTTGAGTTAAACCAACTTCTAATCCTTTACGCATCCAACCTATGTTTTGCTCAAAAAAGCGCGGCACTTGTTGTAATCGCTTTAAGTAGTTTTGATAATCTTGAGCAGTTTTATAATCAGAGCTATTAACAATAAACGATAAGCTTGAATGAAAGCCATATTCTGACGTTAAAGGCATGTAGTGCGTATTAAATACATATTCATCAACACTATTTTGCACTTGCGCTCGAATAATACTGTAGTTAATTTGGTTTTCATCACTGAGCTTACTTATATCTATGGCATCTAAATCTGCTAATAGCTGGGTGTTTTTTTGATATTGCTGCGCTAAAAATTCAGCTGACAAATTAGGTAATAAGTAGCCATCAACTCCTTCGGGGTTACTATACGGGCTAATATTTTGGCGATGCTGTACGATATTCTCAGCCGCTTGCGTAAATTGTTGATCCGCATTAATTGCGGTGAGCTGACACGCGCTTAGTGAGCACACTAAAGTGACACTTAATAAGGAAAGACGCATTTGTTTTGAAAGAGATAAATTCATAGTGATTGATCTTAGTAATATTACAGATGTGATAAACCTATCGTAGCCTAGATAAATAGCAAATAGATATACGACCAACTGCGCAAAATATACGCCCGTGAGACATTGTATTAACTTAAGTTAATACAAAACTATAAATAACTAGGGTCTGTTTATCTTTCGAGGTTAAATTTGCAGCAGTGTGTTTGGCTTCTAGGCAAGGCAGAGCCTATGTAGTGTGGTTACTCCCCATAAGTAGGCGATAACGCAGCATAGATGCCAAACTTGCGCTGCCCAAAGGGTTCTGCCTAGAGGTGATTAACTCTTTGTTACTCGCTTTTTACTTAGCCCACTAGGTTACAAATCTCGCGCCGCGATTAAATCACCTCTAGATTGAACAAGTTTTAATCCTGAAAGGTCAATAGGCCCTAGAGTAATTGCTCAGAAAAACAACGGTTATTGAAATTATAGTCCTATTTTAGCCAACTCCGACTCATTTTACTTTTAAATAACGGATATAATGATTATTGTATCGTTGCTTGGAAGCAAATTGCCTCATTGGACGAGTTTTATAAATCAGCATTTATGCGTATTTGGTTGGTAATTGCAAATGATGTTCCATGACTCCATGGCTATAGCACAAGAAAAAATGACAAAAGTATGTATGTTTTTAGAGCATCATGTTTTGCCTCCTACCCCCTTAAATTTTCAAGTTGTGTATACATACATTAGTAAAATCCATTTTGCGCTTAACAATGCTATTGATGATGCCATAGATGTAAATCAAAATATTGATGAGCTATTTATTGAGCAACTCTATTTTGAATATTTAAATCAGGGTCATAAAACCGAAGTAGCAATGATTGAAAACGTCAATGGCGTGATCAATTCACTATCGCGAAATGCACAGCAAACAGAAAAAAAACTTAACGATTTTGCAGGCCATGTTAATGACTGCTTGCATTCTTTAGATGAAAATAATATTGCTAACAGCCGCCTCGCTTTAGAAAGGTTAAATGAGCAAACACAGTTACTTCTCTCACAACAAGCACAATTTAAACAAGAACTTAGCCAGGCAAAAAAACTACACGAAGCCACTAAAAAACAACTTAATACCTTGCGCAAACAACATGTGATTGACCCACAAACAGGCTTATACAAACGCCATTATTTAACTAAGCAAACACAATTATGGCTAAAACAAGATAAGTCAATTTCAGCAATTGCCATTCAAATTGATAATTTAGAGCATTTTATTAATAACTTTGGTGATGCCATTGGAGAAGTGATTTTAAATAAAGTAGCTAAGCAAGTTCAAAAGTATGTTTCACAAAGTGGCTTAGCCGGGCGCTCTGCAAAAGACCAATTTATCGTTCTACTTGCTAACATTGAGCCAGAAACTGCTAAGCTGATTGCAGAAAAAGTAATAACTGGAGTTGAAAAACTACGCTTTATAAGTTCAAAAAGCGATCTAAAACTCCCTCCCATTTCTCTCTCATTAGGGATTACGGAACAACAAGGCGACTTTAACCAACTAGTTAAAAGTGCCTCAAACGCGGCGTTTAAATCACGCGCATCTCAATAACCCAGTACACTGTTCAAACAATAAAATTAACTGATAAATCATATTCAAATTGCACCCTTGGTGCACAATCAAGTACACTAGTCTTTATTACCACGATAGAGATTAATCATGAACGAGAACCCTGAAAAGACCACGCATTTTGGCTATAAAACTGTTGCCGAAACCGAAAAAGCTTCTATGGTTGCTGATGTATTTCATTCTGTTGCGACAAAGTACGATGTTATGAATGATCTCATGTCTTTTGGTATTCATCGTTTATGGAAACGTCAAACAATTGCCAGCTCAGGTATTCGTAAAGGTCATCATGTATTAGATTTAGCCGGCGGTACTGGCGATTTAACTGCAAAGTTTAGCCAGCTTGTTGGCGAAACCGGTCAGGTTGTTTTAGGTGATATAAACTCTTCAATGTTAAAAGTAGGCCGCGAAAAGCTGCATAACTTAGGCCTTGTAGGCAACATTGATTACGTACAAATGAATGCCGAAGCCTTACCTTTCCCTGATAATAGTTTTGATTTAATTACGATTGCTTTTGGCTTACGTAATGTCACCGACCAAAATAAAGCATTGCGCTCTATGTACCGCATTTTAAAGCCAGGTGGTCGTTTACTCATTCTTGAGTTTTCAAAACCAGAGCAAGAGCTTCTCAGCAAGGCGTATGACTTTTACTCTTTCAACATTTTACCTACTATGGGTAAACTAGTTGCTAACGACAGTGAATCATACCAATACTTAGCAGAGTCAATTCGTATGCATCCAGATCAAGAAACCCTTAAAGCGATGATGGTGGAAGCAGGATTTGAGCAAGCGACTTATCAAAATCTAACTGGTGGCATTGTTGCCCTGCATCGTGGATTTAAATACTAAGGTTAGTAATTTATGGCGCTTGAAGAACACAGTAAAGAACAACCGGCTGCAGGCAGTTTTTTTATGCTACCGAGCTTTGTACTTTCGCTTATTGAGCAAGTATTAAATCAAGCGCTTAAACTCGATCCGAGCTTACTCGATAAACTAAAAACGGTAGAGCATCAGCGCTTATTAGTTGAGGTTAGAGACTGGCAGCAAAAAATAGCCATTACTTATGCCAATCAGCAGCTACATCTTTACACTGCATTCGAACATGCTGACGCTGATTGTATGATCAGCGCCAATATAGATACGTTGTTAGCACTGAAAAACCCAGCCATGCTGACTCAACTTATTCGCCAAGATAAGCTTGATTTACAAGGCGATTTAAATATAGCTCAACACTATAGTTCAGCCTTTTCAAGTGTAGAGATTGATTGGCCAGAGCAACTAGCAAAGCATATTGGCGACGCGCCTGCACAACAGCTTTATTTGCACTTGCAGTCGCTTAAGCAGCAGGGTAAAAAAGCAAAGTCTCAGCTCGATAATACTTTTATTAGTGTGTGCCAAGACGAACTGGCAATCACCATTCACCCATTAGAGCTTGAGCAATTTAAACAACAAAATAGAGCACTAAAAAGCCAAGTTGCCGCCATTGAGCAACGTATTAACGCCCTAATTAAAGCCCTTTAACGCGCTAAGGATTTTTTGTGTCAACTGCCCGACTGTATTACATAACTAAAACCCTGCTTAGCTTCGGACTTGATGAGCTTGTACCCAAACATAAAGTACCTTGGTTTGCTAAACTTGCTCGTGGCAGTTTGTTTTGGTTGCGCAACCAACACAAAGATAAACCTCCTGGCTTAAGACTTCGTTTAGCACTACAACAACTTGGCCCTGTGTGGATAAAGTTTGGCCAAATGCTTTCAACTCGGCGCGATTTACTGCCTCATGATATCGCCTTGGAATTAGCCTTTTTACAAGATCAGGTAGAACCGTTCGAAGGTGAACTAGCCCAGAGAATCATCGAAAAAGCATTAGAAATAGATGATATTAGCCAGCTATTTAGCGAATTTTCACAAATACCTTTGGCATCGGCCTCAATTGCTCAAGTGCATACTGCTACTCTTGTTGATCCTCAAGGTGAATCGCAAGATGTTGTTATTAAAGTTATTCGCCCTAATATTGAGCAACAAATCAACGCTGACTTAGCACTAATGGAAAAATTGGCTAAGGTTGTCGGTAAGTTAATTAACGAAGCCAAGCGATTACGCCCAGTGGAAGTGGTTAAAGAGTATAAAAAAACATTGCTCGATGAGCTCGACTTAATGCGTGAGGGCGCTAATGGCATTCAATTAAAGCGTAACTTTGAAGGTTCAGAATCGTTATACATTCCAACAGTATATAGTGATTATAGCCGCAGTAATGTACTGGTTATGGAGCGTATTTACGGTATTCCGGTTTCGGACACTGAAGCGTTGATGGCACAAAACACCAACATGAAGTTATTAGCAGAACGCGGAGTAGAAGTGTTTTTTACTCAAGTATTCCGCGATAGTTTTTTTCATGCAGATATGCACCCTGGTAATATTTTTGTGTCACGCGAAAACCCGCATAATCCTAAATATATTGGTATAGATTGCGGTATTGTTGGAACTCTTAACAAAGAAGATAAACGCTATTTAGCTGAAAATTTCATTGCCTTTTTTAACCGCGACTACCGCCAAGTAGCACAGCTACATGTTGATTCAGGCTGGGTACCACCTGATACCAGCATTGAAGAGTTTGAATTTGCTATTCGCACCGTGTGCGAGCCTATTTTTAATAAACCACTGGCTGAAATATCATTTGGTCATGTATTGGTTAACTTATTTAATACCGCACGTCGTTTTAATATGCAGGTTCAACCGCAACTCGTATTATTACAAAAAACCTTGCTGTATGTTGAGGGCTTAGGTCGTCAGCTATACCCACAACTGGACTTGTGGAAAACAGCAAAACCATTTTTAGAAGACTGGGTTAAACAACAAGTGGGCCCGCTGTCTGTGCTAAAGCAAATGTATGCAAACTTACCGTTTTGGGCAGAAAAAATGCCTGAACTACCCGATTTAATTTATCAAAATTTAAAGCGAGCACCACACTCTCACGCACCTGAAATTAAGGTTTCACATAAACCATTGGTTTTAGGACTGTTTAGTAGTGCTGCGATGATTGTCTCAGCTTTATTTTATTTACAACACAACTTAATCGCTGCTGGCGTTGTCTTAAGCTGTGCTGTTATTGGCTTTATAGCGGCTTGGCGCCGCGCATAAACTAAGTGCTATTTGCCACTTTAGGCGTATAATCAGCACTTAACCTTATTATTTTATGGCTTAAAAGCAGGAGAAAACCATGGGTTTTGGTGGTATTAGTATTTGGCAATTATTAATTGTACTTGCAATCATTGTACTTTTATTTGGTACAAAAAAACTACGCGGTATGGGTGGTGATTTAGGTGGCGCAGTTAAAGGCTTTAAAAAAGCTATGTCTGATGACCAAAATGCTGAAAAACAAGCTAGCGAAGATAAAACTGAACAGATCCAAAAATCATCAGAATCAACACCAATCGATTCAAGTACAACTAGCAAAACTAAAGATAACGACAAGGTTTAACTAGCATGGGAATGTGGGAGCTTGTTGTGGTATTTATTGTCGGTTTGGTAGTACTAGGGCCGGAACGCTTACCTGTTGCTATTAGAACCGTAAGCCGCTGGGTTAAAACAGCCAAAGCAATGGCTAACTCAGTAAAAGCTGAAGTGAGTGAAGAGCTTCGTGTAAACGAGCTACATGAAAACCTAAAAAAAGCAGAGCAACAAGGTCTTAAAGATTTAAGCCCTGACCTACAACACTCTGTTTCTGAGCTGCAACAAGCAGCGCAATCAGTTACTCACAGCTATAAAAAAAATCAAAGCCAAGCCACTAATAACCAAGCAACAGATGACTCTAAATAATTATGGCACTCTCTTTTTTCATGCGCTTAATGCAGGTATAGAAAACAATGACTGAAGAAGTAAAATCAGGATTTGTCGCTCATTTAATCGAGTTGCGTGACCGGTTGATAAAATCGCTATTGAGTATTTTAGTGATATTTATTGGTTTGGTTTACTTTGCAAACGATATTTATACGTTTGTAGCTGCTCCTCTAGTCGCTCATTTACCTAGTACTGCCACTATGATAGCAACGGATGTCACTGCGCCATTTTTTGCTCCCTTTAAACTAACGTTGTTTGTTGCTTTATTTGCGGCCATCCCTTGGATTTTACATCAAATTTGGGGATTTATAGCCCCAGGTTTATATCAGCACGAAAAGAAAATGCTGATGCCAATATTAGCTTCCAGTATTTTCTTATTTTATGGTGGCATTGCTTTTTGCTACTTTGTAGTACTGCCAATTATTTTAGGGTTTTTCACCAGTGCAGGTCCTCAAATGATGACCCTAGCCCCAGATATCAGTAGCTATTTAGGCTTTGTGCTCAAGCTATTTTTTGCTTTTGGCATTGCATTTGAAATTCCAGTGGCGATTATGTTGCTCTGTTGGAGCGGTGCAACAACCACACAAAGCCTAAAAGAAAAGCGCCCTTATATAGTGGTCGGCGTATTTGTAGTGGCGATGTTTTTAACGCCACCAGACGTTTTATCACAAACTCTATTAGCACTCCCTATGCTGCTGTTATTTGAGCTTGGCTTAATTTTAGCGAAATTTTATACCGCAAAACCACAACAAGAATCTGAGGAATAATATGAATAAGCATTTACTTTCTTTACTCGCTTTAGCAAGTGTACCGGTTTTAGCCGCAACTCCTATCAATGAACAAGCGTTGCAAGCCTGTAGTTTTATTGAAAACGACTTTAATCGTTTACTCTGCTACGACAACACCATTGCCGGAAAGTCATTAACACAACCAGCACAAAGCCAGCTAAGCAAATCGGCACAAACAAATGTAAAAGCTGAGGCTCCCGCTGCAACAGCGCCTGTGGCCACTAAAGCAAAAGAGTTTGGTTTAGAGCATAAAGAAATTGCGGAAAATGGTGAAGAGTCTATTACGTCAATGATTTCATCTGTTAAAAAAGCACCTTATGGTGAGCTAATCATTACCTTAGAAAATAACCAGCAATGGCGTCAAATTGGTTCAGATAGCTTAAGATTAGACGAAGGCGATACTGTTATTATTAGCCGTGGCGTATTCAACTCTTTTTTACTTAAAAAAGCAGATCAAAACCGTTCAATTCGTGTAAAACGTACTCAGTAATGCAATACACGTTAATTGATGCTGGCGTAAATTTAACTAATCATCAATTTGATGGTCAGCATCAAGAGGTGCTCGCCAGAGCAAAAGATGCGGGCGTAAACCAGATGCTGATTATTGGCTGTGATATAACCTCCAGTGAAGAATCATTAGCACTTGCTGCGCACTATAATCAATATGCTACCGCTGGTATTCACCCTCATGACGCTAAAACAGCAACCCCTGAGCTTGAGCAACAACTTACTCAGCTCGCTCAAAATGAGCAGGTTATTGCCGTAGGTGAATGCGGACTAGATTACAATCGCGACTTTTCCCCTAGAGATATACAACGTGCTGTTTTGCGTCGTCAGCTCGCATTAGCTGAAAAACTCAACTTGCCTGTTTATTTGCATGAACGTGATGCCAGTGAGGATATGCTCACTATTTTAAAAGAATTTACTGTTCGCGGTGTACTGCACTGCTTTACAGGTAATGCACAAGCACTCTCAGGTTACTTAAACTTAGGACTTTATATTGGTATTACCGGCTGGGTATGTGACGAACGACGTGGCGAGGAGTTACAGCAACTTATACCGAGTATTCCTATTGAACGTTTATTAATAGAAACCGATTCGCCATTTTTAATTCCTCGTACTGTTAAACCAAAGCCAAAATCAAGACGAAACGAGCCAGCATTGCTGCATTATGTGTGTGACACGCTTGCTCAGCTTTATGGCATTCCGGCATCTGAAGTGGCAAAACATACTCGTGAAAACTTTAATCGCTTATTTGGATTAGAGAAAAAGTAATGCGAACCTTTTGCGCTTTGCTGGTATTCATTTTGGTGTTTTATGCATCCTGTTTCCCTGCAAGTGCAATCGAGATAAATAGCGAATTTAATTCAAAAAAAATAGAGTCTATTCATTATTCGTTTACTCCTACCTCATTAGAAGATGCACGACAAAGCAATTTACAAGAATGGCTGCTACTTAATGATAAGCCACTTAATTTAGGTCTTGAGTCTCGCCCTGTATGGATTCAATTTAAGATTAAAAATCAGTTAGCGCAGCCGCTAACGCCCTTACTATCACTAGACAACCCTCTTTTAAACGATGTTTACTTTGCTCATTTTATGGAGGATAAGCTACTCACATCAACTCATATTGGTGATACGCATGCACTTTCACAAAGAGTGATAGCGAGCGAGTCTTTGCTAGTCAAGTTAACTCTTCCCGCTAACAGTGAAACTACGGTGTACCTTAAAGTTAATAATGATGCAGGTATCGGGCTGCGCGTCCCCTTAACACTGTGGCAGCAAGACTCACTATTGGCCTATAAAAGTATGGTGAATTTACTTTATGGATTATTAATTGGCTTTGTTTTTTCTTTAGCAGTGAGTAGTCTGGTCTTATTCGCATTTTCCCGAAAGCATTACTTTGCTTATGCCGGTGTGATTACGCTGATGCTCAGCTTATTTTTAGCTTACTTAGGCGGGTTTGGATTTCGTTATGCGCCCTCCAGCATAGCAAACCTCCAACAGTTAGTGCTGCCTATTTTGCTGATGCTGATCACGGTATCGTTTCTTCCTTTACAACGCCATGTTTGCACAGCTATTGAGTCTAACTTAGTAAAAGGGCAAACAATAATCACCGCACTATACGCATTAATTATTATACTTATTTGGTTACTCCCCACTCCCAGCGTAGCTTTATTTGCTATTTTAAGCATCCCTGTCATTTTAAGTTATCATGTTGCCACAACATTATTTTATCTGCGTAAAAATCCCACGAGTCCCAATAAATCTCTACTCATGGCACTTGGGTTCTTTTTAATTGTGGTCATTCATTTTGCCATTGCATTAACCGGCCTTTATACAGTGACTCGAGCTAGCTTAATGATAACCTTTGCAGCGTCCCTAGGTTGCTCATTTTGTTTAAGTTATACCGTCATAAAGTTATTTATATTACAACGCGATGAGCAAGTAACAGCGCAGCAAGCATTAATTGCACAAAACGCTGCACAAGATGCGCTATTAAATGAGCGGATTGAATTACAAGAGCGCACCCGCCAAGAGCTTGAAAGCCAAGTAGATGAACGCACCTTTGAGTTACAAGTAACACTGAGGGAATTAGAAGATAAAAACCGCGAACTTGAACAACTCAATATGGAAGATGCGCTAACTGGCATTAAAAATAGGCGCTTTTTCGATAAAAAACTAATTATGGAAATTCGTCGTTCGCGCCGCGAACAAACGCCATTAAGTATTATTATGCTAGATATCGACAAATTTAAATCAATTAACGATAAATATGGTCACTTAACCGGCGATCAAGTCATCAGAGCGGTGTCTGATACCATTAAACAACAGCTTAAGCGCCCACTTGATGAAGTAGCGCGTTATGGTGGTGAAGAGTTTGTCATTTTGCTACCTAATACTGATAACCAAGGTGCAATGAACATTGCAGAGCAAACACGCCTGGCAATAGAAAATAAGACTGTGAATGTAGCAGGCACTATTATTGAGTTTACTATTAGTGCCGGTGTTTATACTCAAATTGCCGATGATACCCATAACCCTGAACTATTTACTGATTATGCCGATAAGGCACTCTATTTAGCAAAACAACATGGCCGCAATCAAGTGGTTAATTTTTCAATCCCACAGTAGGAGCGTATACTTATGGCCCAATCTGGACTAGACCTTTTCCCATATACTCGCATGCGTAGAATGCGCCGTAATGATTTCTCTCGTCGCCTTATGGCTGAAAATCAGCTGAGTGTTAATGATCTTATTTATCCTGTTTTTGTTCTTGAAGGTAAAAATCGTCGTGAAAGCATTGAATCTATGCCTGGTATCGAACGTTTATCGATTGATCTGCTGCTTGAAGAAGCCAAAGAGTTAGTTGATTTAGGTGTGCCTGCGCTCGCTATTTTTCCTGTTACCCCAGCAGATAAAAAATCTCTACTCGCTGAAGAAGCCTATAACGATGACGGCTTGGCACAAAGAACTGTACGCGCATTAAAAGAAACCTTCCCAGAGCTTGGCGTGATCACCGATGTTGCACTTGACCCATTCACAGTGCATGGTCAAGACGGCATTATTGATGATGCAGGTTATGTGATTAACGACGTCACTACCGAAATTTTAGTTAAGCAGGCGCTATCACATGCACATGCAGGTGCTGATGTTGTTGCCCCATCAGACATGATGGATGGGCGTATTGGTGCAATTCGTGAAGCTCTTGAAGCCGATGGTTTTATTCATACTCGCATTATGGCCTATTCAGCAAAATATGCGTCAAGCTACTATGGTCCATTTAGAGATGCCGTAGGATCTGCGGGTAACTTAAAAGGCGCTGACAAAAAAACGTATCAAATGGATCCTGCCAACTCTGATGAAGCAATTCGTGAAGTCGCACTTGACCTTCAAGAAGGCGCCGATATGGTCATGGTTAAGCCAGGTATGCCTTATTTAGATATTGTACGTCGCGTTAAAGATGAGTTTGGTGTACCAACATTTGCTTATCAAGTAAGTGGCGAATACGCGATGCATAAAGCCGCTATTGATAATGGCTGGCTGAGCGAAGAAGCAACCATAATGGAATCTTTATTAGCATTTAAGCGTGCTGGTGCAGACGGCATTCTGACTTACTTTGCTAAGCAAGCTGCTCGCTATCTAAATAAGTGATAAAAGTATATTGATATAAAAGGGCTTTATTGCCCTTTTTTATATTTATATTATTAACATTCTGTATTCTATTTGTAATCATTTTTCCTTACACTAAGCGTCCCATTTGGGAAACAAATACACGGGAAAAATAATAATGTTAAAAACAAAAATAACGCCATTGGCGCTTGTATTAGCAAGCCTAAGTGCACCCGCTACCGCTAACCTCGTTATATCTGAGTACGTAGAAGGCAGTAGCTATAATAAAGCAGTAGAACTATTTAATAATTCGACAACTCCTTTGTCATTAGATGGCTATACCCTCAGTCTCTATTCAAATGGCAATACAGAGGCAAATAATACCTTCGATTTAACTGGCGAACTTGCTGCAAACAGCACCTACGTTATTGTTAATGGTAATGCCTCAGCAGAGCTAAAAGAAAAAGCTGACCAACTCAGCGCAGTAACAAACTTTAATGGCGATGATGCACTAGTATTGACTCAAGGCTCAGTAATTATTGACAGCTTTGGCCAACGTGGCGTAGACCCTGGTTCATTTTGGTCTGAAGGTGGTGTACAAACACAAAATAAAACATTGCGCCGCAAAGAAACTGAGTTAAACGGACGTAGTGACGCAGATGGCAGTTTTAATCCAAGCGAACAATGGCTGCAATTTGAGCAAGATGACTTTAGTGATTTAGGCATATTTGCAGGAAATTCTTCACCTAATCCAGATCCTGAACCAGAGCCAGAAGATCCTTTATTATGTGGCGCTGATAAAACATTAATTAGCAGCATTCAAGGCGAAGGCGCAAGCAGCCCATTGGTTAACACTGTGGTTGAATTTGAAGGCGTTGTGACGGCTGATTTCCAAGCAGATGACCAGCTCAAAGGCTTTTTTGTTAGCTCACTTCGTTATGATGAGGATGCAAACCCACTTACTTCTGAAGGGGTATTTGTTTATTTTACCAATACTGATGTTAATGTTGGCGACCATGTTCGCGTGCAAGGTACTGTTGAAGAATACTTTGATGCCACCCAAATTGGCAATGTAAGTCAAGTTGCTATTTGTGATACTGGTCTTTCAGCTTACCCGACTAAAATCACTTTACCCGTTACCGAGCCCAGTGAATTAGAGGCGTTTGAAGGTATGCTGGTTACCTTAGAGCAGCCACTTATTGTTACTAACAATTATGGTTTAGGTCGCTATGGAGAACTAGAACTTGCCACTGAACGTTTATATCAAGGTACTCAAGTTGCACTTCCTGGCGCAGCTGCGAATGCAGTTGAAGCGCAAAATCTAACTAAAAAAATACTCCTCGATGATGGTTCAACTCGCCAAAATCGCGATCCTATCGCTTATCCTGTTCCAGGGTTATCAGCAGAGAATACCCTGCGTACTGGCGATACAGTAAATTCTGTAACAGGTGCGCTAGCTTACAGCTTTAGTACTTATCGCATTCACCCAACGGTAACACCCCAGTTTGTAGCAACCAATCCACGCACTGATGCACCAGAATTAAATCCTGACGCTGATTTACGTGTAGCAAGCTTTAACGTACTTAATTACTTTAATGGTGATGGTCAAGGTGGCGGTTTTCCAACTAGCCGTGGTGCTGATTCAGAAGCTGAGTTAATTCGTCAACAGGCAAAACTGGTCAGTGCTATCAGTGCTATGCAAGCGGATGTCATTGGCTTAATGGAAATTGAAAATGATGGCTTTGGCGAATTTAGTGCTGTTGCAAGCTTGGTAAATGCACTTAATGACGCCGATAGTCAAAATCAATATGCATTCGTAGATTTTGGTGTTGATCAAGTAGGCACCGATGCTATCACTACCGCGCTTATTTACCGTGCTGATAAAGTGCAGCAAGTGGGTAATGCAGCAATCACAACCGACGCGCCTTTCGATTACAGCAACCGTGCACCAATTGCACAAAGCTTTAAGTCTATAGAAACAGAGGAAGTGTTTACTGTTGCCGTAGCTCACCTAAAGTCTAAAGGTGGTTGTAGAAGTGCAACTGGTGGCAACGCTGATCAAAATGACGGCCAAGCATGTTGGAATGAAATTCGAACAACTGGTGCAAATGCATTTGCTGATTGGCTAAATAGCAAACCAACAGGGGTTGATGATGAAGATATTATTCTTGTTGGCGACATGAACGCGTATGCAATGGAAGATCCTATCCGTGCATTTGCTGATAAAGGCCTAAAAAATGTGGTTGCTGAGCTAGATGGCAACACCTTGGGTTATTCTTATAGCTTTTCTGGCCGAGCGGGTAGTTTAGATCATGCCCTAGCAAGTCCGAGTTTATTAAGTAAAGTAGTGAGCGCCAGTGATTGGCATATTAATGCCGATGAGCCTATCTCCCTTGATTATAATGTTGAGTTTAAATCTGACGTTCAACAATCAAGTTTGTATGCTCAAGGCCCTTACAGAGCCTCAGATCATGACCCTGTTATTGTCGATATCCGCTCAACCGTAATTGCACCACCAGAGCCTGAAGTGCTCACCGGTGAAATTGATAATATTCGCGGCTGGTTTTGGTGGAAAAACTACCGCATTGATATCCCTGAAGGTTATGACGAACTCACCATTAGCCTAGACGGTGGATGGGGCGATGCAAATTTATTTGTTAGTCATAAAAGAAGCCCTACTTTGTTTAAAAATGATTGTGCATCTATAAGCAGAGGAAACGCAGAAAATTGTACATTTACCAACCCAAAAGAAGGTAAATGGAAAGTCCGCGTTAATGGCTTTTTACCCTTTAGTAATGTAAAACTCACTTATAAAGCAATCAAGTACGTAGATTAATATTCATTGCTATCAACATAAAAAAGCCGCACTAGCGGCTTTTTTAATATAAACAATGAAAATACTTGTTTTAAATGAGAAGTTTTTAACGCAGCTAGCGTCTGATTTAACCCCTAAAAATGATTAAGTCTTATTGCGGGTTGGTATTAATAGTATTCACCTGTTTTCAAACTTCAGACAATAAAAAACCCGCAACACGTGCGGGTTTTTTTAAAGAGTTAAAGTGCTAATTACTTAGCAGCATTTTTCTCTTTTTCTGCAGCGATTACAGTGTCAGCTACGTTTTGTGGACATGGTGCGTAGTGTGAGAACTCCATAGAGAACTGACCACGACCAGATGTCATTGTACGTAGTGAACCGATGTAACCAAACATTTCTGATAACGGTACGTCTGCTTTGATGCGAACGCCAGTTAAACCAGCTTCTTGATTGCTAAGCATACCACGACGACGGTTAAGGTCGCCGATTACGTCACCTACGTGATCTTCTGGCGTGAACACATCAACTTTCATGATTGGCTCAAGAAGTTGTGCACCCGCTTTAGGGATCGATTGACGGAAAGCGCCTTTAGCAGCGATTTCGAAAGCAATTGCAGATGAATCCACGGCGTGGAAGCCACCGTCGAAAAGTTCAACTTCAACGTCAAGTACTGGGAAGCCAGCTAGAACACCAGTGCCCATCATTGATTTGAAGCCCTTCTCAACTGCAGGCCAGAATTCTTTAGGTACGTTACCACCAACAACTGATGATTTAAACGTGAAGCCTGAACCCACTTCGCCTGGCTTGATGCGGTAATCAATTTTACCGAACTGACCAGAACCACCTGATTGTTTCTTATGCGTGTAGCTATCTTCGATTTCACGAGTGATAGTTTCACGATAAGCAACCTGTGGTTGACCAACGATAAGGTCTACACCGTAAGTACGCTTAAGGATATCTACTTTGATATCTAAGTGAAGCTCACCCATCCCTTTAAGGATAGTTTCGCCTGAATCTTCATCAGTCTCAACTTGGAAAGATGGATCTTCTGCAACCATTTTACCGATAGCGACACCCATTTTCTCATTACCGCCTTTATCTTTAGGCTGTACAGCAATCGAGATTACTGGAGTTGGGAATACCATTGGCTCAAGTGTTACTGGGTTCTTAGGATCACAAAGAGTGTGACCAGTTTGCACGTTCTTCATACCAACGATAGCGATGATATCGCCCGCTTGTGCTGAAGTAAGCTCTTTACGATCATCTGCTTGCATCTCAACCATACGGCCAACACGCTCAGTTTTACCCGTAAATGCATTAAGGATAGTGTCACCCTTGTTAAGCTTACCAGAGTAGATACGTACGAATGTTAATGCACCAAAACGGTCATCCATGATTTTGAATGCTAACGCTTTGAAAGGCTCGTCTGCAGATACAATTGCATGCTCGCCGTTTTCGTTACCTTCTTCATCCATAAGAGGTTGAGGATCAACTTCTGTAGGAGCAGGTAAGTAGTCAACAACAGCATCAAGGATTAATTGCATGCCTTTGTTTTTGAATGCAGAACCACAGTATGTAGGGAAGAACGCAAGGTCACGAGTACCTTTACGGATACAACGCTTGATATCTTCAACTGAAGGCATTTCACCTTCCATGTACGCTTCCATTAGGTCATCGTCTTGCTCTACAGCAGTTTCAACTAGGAACTCATGGTACTCATCAGTTTTTTCTACCATGTCAGCTGGAACGTCAACAATTGAGTAGTTTTCAGGAAGACCTGTCTCATCCCAAACATATGCTTGTTTGTTTAAAACGTCTACAACACCTACGAATTCGTCTTCAATACCAATTGGTAAAGTCATAACTAATGGAGTAGCACCAAGTACTTTTTGTACTTGCTCAGTTACACGGTAAAAATCAGCACCCATACGGTCTAATTTGTTTACGAAAATAATACGTGCAACGCCTGACTCATTTGCATAGCGCCAGTTAGTTTCTGATTGTGGCTCAACACCACCAGAACCACAGAATACACCCACACCGCCATCTAGTACTTTAAGTGAACGGTAAACTTCAACTGTGAAGTCAACGTGTCCAGGAGTATCGATAACGTTAAAACGGTGATCTTTCCAGAAACAGCTTACTGCCGCAGACTGGATAGTAATACCGCGCTCAGCTTCTTGCTCCATGAAATCGGTAGTAGACTCACCATCATGTGTCTCACCGCTTTTGTGGATTGTACCTGTAAGCTTTAGGATACGCTCAGTAGTTGTGGTTTTACCCGCATCAACGTGCGCGAAAATACCAATGTTTCTGTACTTCGATAAATCTGCCATTAATTTTACTCTTAATAAAGTCGATAAATTATTCGGCGGGAGTATAACATCACTTAAAGCGAACATCACCATAGAAGTCGCTTAAAATGCAATCAATTTATAAAAAACTTGCTTTAAAGATATTTTGAGGTATGAATGAGACCTGTTTTAAACTGCTTAAGTCTTTATAAGCCTTATTGTTAGGTATTAAAAGCACAATCGGATGATGACATGAAGCAAACACAATTATTTTGCTCCATGTAAATCGTTAGTAATATTACTCAAAACTCATGGTTTTGACCTTATCGCTAATTACTAAATTACCCGCAGTTTTGGCTTTGATTTCATCAACACTCACCCCTGGTGCGCATTCTAACAAATGAAAAGCACCGTCTTTAATTTCTAACAAAGCCAAATCCGTAATTACCTTATTGATACAGGCAACACCAGTTAGTGGCAGGCTGCACTCACTTAATAGTTTTGACTCACCATGCTTGTTTGCATGGGTCATAGTGCAAATAATATTTTTTGCCCCAGCCACTAAATCCATCGCTCCGCCCATACCTTTAACCAGCTTATTGGGGATCATCCAACTAGCAATGTTGCCATTTTGATCCACTTCAAAAGCACCTAAAACAGTTAAATCAACATGCCCACCGCGGATCATGGCAAAGCTTTCTGCAGAATTAAAAATAGCGGCACCCGTAGCTGCAGTTACCGTTTCTTTCCCCGCGTTGATCATATCCGCATCCACTGAGTCAGCGTGTGGATATGGGCCCATGCCCAATAAGCCATTTTCCGATTGCAGCATAACTTCAATGCCTTTAGGCACATAGTTTGCCACCAGCGTTGGAATACCAATCCCTAAATTAACGTAATACCCATCTTCGAGTTCCATCGCGACACGTTTAGCGATTTGTTCACGTGTTAATGCCATAACTATGTGCTCCTTAAAGCTTTGCCGGTTGCGTTGTGATTTTTTCAATCCGCTTTTCAAATTCACCTTTAATAACACGGTCAATATAAATACCGGGCGTATGAATTTGGCTTGGTTCAAGCTCACCTGGCTCAACAATTTCTTCAACTTCGAGCACGGTTATTTTACCTGCGGTTGCGGCCATTGGATTAAAGTTCATCGCTGTATGACGATAAATACAATTTCCATAACGATCCGCTTTCCACGCTTTCACAATAGCAAAATCACCGGTAATACTCGGCTCAAGTAAATAATCACGGCCGTTAATATTACGTGTTTCTTTGCCTTCGGCAACGGGCGTACCTACACCTGTTGCCGTATAAAAGGCAGGAATGCCCGCACCACCAGCACGCATTTTTTCAGCTAATGTTCCTTGTGGCGTCAATTCAACATCTAACTCACCATTCAGTAACTGCTGCTCAAATAACCCATTTTCGCCCACATACGAGGCAATCATTTTACTAATTTGCTTGTCTTCAAGTAACAACCCTAATCCAAAGCCATCAACACCACAGTTATTCGATACTAAGGTTAAGTCTCGGGTGCCTTGGCGCTTAATCTGTGCAATTAATCCCTCAGGAATGCCACATAAACCAAAACCACCAGCAATAATAGTCATCCCGTCTTCAAGCCCTGCCATTGCTTCACTGTAGCTTGTTACTACTTTATCAAAACCTGCCATAATAACCCCTATTGTGCTGTCCAGCCGCCATCAATGGCGATCGCTTGAGCGGTAATATTTCGTGCGGCATCTGCCATTAAAAATGTCACGGTATGGTATATTTCATCAAGCCCTATAAACGCCTTTTTTGGCATAGGTGCTAACATTATCGTGTCGATTACTTGCTGCTCTGAAATGCCATGCTCTTTTGCCTGCGACACAATTTGCTGTTCAACTAAAGGCGTTTTCACATAAGCGGGGCAAACGGTATTTATAGTGATATTGGCATTCCCTGTTTCAAGCGCCATGGTTTTTGTGAAGCCAATTAAGCCATGCTTTGCTGCAATATAAGCAGACTTATATTTAGAAGCCACCATAGCGTGAATAGAACCAATATTAATGATTCGACCAAAGTTTTGCTCACGCATACGCGGCAATACCGCTTTACTCATCATTGCTGGGCCTACCAACATCACTTGCTGTAAAAGCAGCCACTTATCTGCAGGAAAGTCTTCTAATTTAGCTACATGCTGTATCCCTGCATTATTAATTAATACATCAACAGGTTGCGTAAAGGTGCTAAAAAAGTCTTCAATCGCTTGGCTATCAGCCACATTAAGTGCGTAACCATGAGCGTTACCGCCCTGATTAACTATTTTTTGCGCTGCTTGTTGAGCCTGTTGCTCATTAAGGTCTGTAACAATAATAGTATGCCCTGCTCGCGCTAACTGCTCGGCAATATAAAATCCTATTCCACTTGCCGCACCGGTGATTAATACGTTTTGACTCATACTGCTATTCCTCTAAAAACTCACTGATCAACTGTGCTTTAGGCAAGATTGAAAAAATGCCATCCAAATGTCCCCAACCGCCTTCAATTTCAGAAAACTGAACGTCTTTTCCTAGCGTCTTCATTGACTCATATACAGTACGCATATTTTCAGGGCGTAACAGCAGGTCGTTAGTTGCGGGAAGTAACAATGTCTTCGCTGTCACTTTTTTTAATGCTGTGCTTAGGTCTTGCTCCATACCGGCAGTAAATAGTTGCGATGCCCGTACTAAATACAGCACATGGTTTGCATCTTGAGTTTTAGCACGCGCCATAGCACGCTGTGCCAGTGTTTGGCTAAGCTTAGGCAAAGTGCGAATATCTTTAAGTGCACCATCATCATGCACATTAAAATCAGCAAAACTGGCGTTGTAAATAATAGGATGCATAGCATCTTGGGTAATATTAAGCATGGTAGCAGCGAGTCCATCTAATGGGCGCTCCTTGCCATAGTAATTACCTTGCTGCCAATTTTTATCTAAACGAATGGGTAGTGCCCATTTTTCTAACGCAGCCACAGTCCATGCATCCATAGTCGCGGCACCAATAACATGAATGAGGCGTTCAACCTGCTCTGGATAGCGCGTCGCCCACTCTAGCGCCTGAAAAGACCCCATAGATGCGCCCATCACGGCATGTAATTTAGTAATACCTAAGCTCTCTACTAGGCGTTTTTGTACGTTAACAAAATCGGTAATAGTGACTACTGGAAAGTCCAAACCGTATGGCTTACCTGTTGCTGGGTTAATTGATGCTGGACCCGTAGTAATTACGTTTGGGTCATGCCAATTTGCGTTTACTAAGGTGTCTGAACTGATCACAAAATACTTGTTAGTATCTATGGCTTTTCCTGGGCCAATTAATGCATCCCAATAGCCAGCTACCGCGTCATCAGCTGCATATTTACCTGCTGCATGAGAGGTTCCTGAAAAGTAATGAGTGATCAGAATTACATTATCTTTGGCCTTATTAAGCTCACCATAGCTTTCCCAACCAATATCAACCTGCTGCAACGTTGTACCCGAGACGGTGGTAAAGTTTTCTGTGGTGAAATGTTGCTTTTCTACTAGTAACGGCTCTGCTTTATCAGCACCAAATACTGTACTACTAAATAAAACCAGCAATCCTATTATTAATATTGTTTTCATTGCGATTCCTTAAAAAGTGATAAATAAGCTTAGTGCAAGTGCGACCCCAACCAATGGAATAATCACGGTCAGTGCAGCTAATGGCCAATAAGCGCGTTGATGTGTTTCTTTACAAATGGCACGTATGGTTGTAACTACATAGCCATTGTGTGGCAGGCTATCTAATGCACCAGAACTAATAGCAACCACTCGATGTAATTGCTCTGGATTAACCCCCATGTCCAAATATCCAGGAGCCACAAGGGGTAATGCAATCGCTTGCCCGCCCGATGCAGACCCCGTTAATCCAGCAATGACGCTCACGGCAACAGCAGCCCCCACCAGCTCATTACCTGGCATATGAGTCATAGCGTCAACAGCAGCAATAAACGCCGGTGATACTTTAGCTACTGCGCCAAACCCGACTACAGCAGCAGTGTTACCTATTGCCACTAATGCACCAGTTGTACCCATATTGATAGCATTTCCCATGTTATGAAAATACTTATAATTAATGACCACAATACTTAAAACACCGCCAAGCAACGCCACAATTAGCGCGGTTTGCTGTAAAACATCATGCAACATAAATGATAAGAGTAGCACCACCAGCAAAGGAATTACGCCGGTGATTGGGTGGGGGCGTTCACGCTCTAAAATAACCGGATCATCGTCTCTGGCATCAAAGCGTTCACCTTTGGCAACCGCCTTTTTAATCATTTTATTTAGCCAAAAGTAGCCGACTGTCGCCATAAAAATGGCCACCACTAAGCTTACCTCCCATGCAGCATAAGGTGAGGTACCTAAATGCTTTACCGGGATCCAATTTTGAATTTCAGGCGAGCCCGCAGAGGTCATAGTGAATGTCACTGAGCCAAACGCTAATGTTGCGGGTATAAAGCGCCGCGGCAAATCGGCGTCTTTAAATAAACTGAGCGCCATCGGGTAAACCGAAAACGCCACAATAAATACACTGACTCCGCCATAAGTCAGCACGGCACAAGCAATCACCACAGCCAGTACGGCATGTTTCATGCCTAGTTTGCCAACAATGTAACTGGCTACGCTGTCTGCTGCGCCTGTATCTTCCATAAATTTACCGAACAACGAGCCCAGTAAAAACATAAAAAACCATGCACTTAAAAACCCAGCAAAGCCATCCATATACGCGTTAATAAAGTTACTGTCGGCAGTCACTGGGAATATAGCCATCCCGCTAGTTAACGCGACCAACAGCGCACAGATTGGCGCGGCAATAAATAAATTGACCCCACGCAAAGTTAAAATTATCAGCAGTATTAAACCGCCTAACAGCCCTATCATGCTCAGCATAGACATTCCTATAATTATTGTTATTACCCAGATGAGGTGACATCGCAGTAAGTACCTTTAAGTGTTACGGTTAATATTAAATAAAGACATAACACTAAGGTACTACACGTTTTAAATTTGGCTTAAAACCAATATAAGTCAAGGTGTTAAAAACATATAGCACTATGGTACTAATTCATTTTTTAACACTATCTTCTACAGTGAATACAGGTGACATGAGCAAAAACATAATTAACTAATAACAACAGGAACACACCATGATAAAGCTCAAACAAAGTATCACACCGGTCACATTAGCCGTTTCACTCGCCTTATTTAGTGCCAACAGCATCAGTGCTGAACAAGCCGTAGTCGCCAAAAAAGGTGAATTAGAACGCATTGAAGTAACCGCTCGTAAAACCGTTGAAAACTTACAAGAAGTTCCGGTCGCCGTGACTTCAATCGGTGCACAAGAATTAGCAGAAAACGGCATTAGCGTGATGACCGAGGTACAGCAGTTTTCGCCCAACACCACGCTACAATCAAGCCGAGGTACTAACTCTACCATCACTGCGTTTATTCGCGGTGTAGGTCAACAAGACCCGCTTTGGGGTTATGAACCCGGTGTAGGTATTTACATTGATGACGTATATATCGCCCGCCCGCAAGGTGCCGTACTCGACTTATTAGATGTACAACAAATTGAAGTGTTACGCGGTCCGCAAGGTACCCTGTATGGCAAAAACACCATTGGTGGTGCAGTAAAATATGTCACCAAAGAAATGAGCGGTGATGCAACGCTAAATATTCAAGGCACCGTAGGCAGCTACAGTCAAAAAGATTTAAAAGTCACTGGTCAACTGCCGCTTATTGATGAAAAACTCTATGTGGGTTTTGGTTTTGCCACACTCAATAGAGATGGCTATGGTGAATTTTTAACGTCAGCGCTTGATAATCAAGACCGCGAAAACTACAACAAAGATGTTACCGCTGCACGGGTTACGCTAGAGTACACCCCAACCGATGACTTATTCTTTCGCTTCGCGTGGGATAAAACCGATGATGACTCTAACGCCAAAGGCGGGTATCGCTTACTTCCAAGCATATTAACGAATGCACCTGTGCCAGATAGCGTGTATGACTCTTATACTAGTTTACCTACATGGAACAAAGTAGAGCTTGAAGGTATGAGCTTAACTGCTCGCTGGGATATGAGTGCAAACACCAGTATTAAATACGTTGCAGCAACAAGAGAAAGCTATTCACCAACCAATATCGACTTTGATAATACCTCTTTGCCTATTTTTGATGTTCCAGCCATTTATGACGATGAACAAACCACTCACGAGTTACAATTAAATCATAGCGGTGATAACTATAAGCTGGTATCAGGGCTTTATTATTATGATGGTGAGTCATGTGGGCAGTTTGAAGCTGTACTGGGTGTGCTTGGTCAAAGCTTAGGGGCGCCTGGCCTTACCCGTGAAGTGAGTGGCTGTAGTAACTCAACTAGTAAAGCAGCATACATACAAGGAAGCTATGACTTTGATGATAAATGGTCAATGACCCTTGGCGCGCGCTATACCAAAGACAGCAAAGAAGCGATTGTAAATAATGGTCTTATTTTTGACATTGTTTACCCTGAATCAGGCTGGGTTCCGGGCTATGTTCGCCCTGAGGGGCAATTAGTGCCTACTGTACTTGATGACAGTGAAGACTGGTCACGTTTTACGCCTCGTGCGGGTGTGGAATACCAATACAATAACGACATTATGTTTTTTGCTAGTTACTCACAAGGCTTTAAATCGGGCACATTTAACCCGCGCGCAAGTGGTCCAGAAAAAGCTGCAAATCCTGAAATTGTTGACTCATTCGAGTTAGGTATGAAAAGCGAATGGAATGATAATTTACGCGCAAACTTAACCGTATTCACACTTGATCATAAAGACCGCCAGTATATTTCGGTATTACCCGGTGACAGTGCTGCCGATTTAAATCAGCGTTTAGGCAATATTGGCGAATCTAAGTCTGATGGCGTTGAATTAGAACTTAGCTATGTTGCAAGCGATGCCCTAACCTTTGACGCGTCAATTGGTTACATCGACAGTAGTTTTGAAAACGTGATTGATACCAATCCAGATACCGGTGAAATATTTGATAAATCAGACCGTTTTAGTGTTTCAAACACCCCAGATCTAACTTTCAACTTGGGCGCTACTTATCGTTTATACACAGAAATGGGCGACTTCGTTATGAACGGTAATTACTATCACCGTGGTGATTACGCACTGTTCGAAGAAGACAGCTTACTGACTCAAGATGCCTACGGTATTCTCAATATGGGCGTAACGTGGTACAGCACTGATGGCCATTGGACCGCAGGTATTTATGGTAAAAACCTAACCGATGAAGAATACATGATTGGCGGTTACCAGTTCGTAGCTCCTGATCCTTCAGATCCAACTAACATCAGCAAATATACGCCAGGCCTTGGTGGCGATAATACCTTAATTGGTTATTACGGCGACCCTCGCACAATATCACTCACTGTGGGCTATCGTTTTTAAAATTTAATATCACTAGGGCCTGTTGACCTTTGCGAATTGAAATTTGTTCAAACTAGGGGCTGTTTTAATCGCGGCGCGAGGTTTGTAACCTAGTGGGCTAAGTAAAAACCGAGCAACAAAGAGTAAATCGCCCCTCGGAAGAACCCGAAGGGCAGCGCCTGTTTGGCATTGATGCTGCGTTATCGCCTATTTATGTGGAGTAACCACATGACATAGGCTCTACCTTGCCTAAATATCAAACAGACTGCTGCAAATTCAACCTTGAAAGGTGAACAGGCCCTAGGGTTTGTCTGTTTATCCCCACAGACAAACCTTGTTTCACATCACAAAATCACATATAACTTAATGCATTGGAGACTATTTGAAATGGCTTGTGCTGTGAATACCATAATTGCTGATGACCATCCTTTATTCAGAAGTGCGCTACGTCAAGCGGCAGCGACTTCTGTACCAGAACAATATATAAAAGAAACCAGTGATATCGACGGGTTATTTAGTTTATTAAAATCGCACCCTGAGATAGAGCTGATATTTTTAGATTTAACCATTCCAGGCGCCAATGGTTTACAAGCGCTCTCGCAACTAAGAAATCAATACCCTGATATATTAATTATTATGGTATCGGCTAATGAAACCCCCACGATTATAAAGCAAGCCATGAGCTTAGGTGCTGCTGGGTATATTCCAAAGTCATCATCCCTTGATGTGATCAGTGAAGCCATTGAACATGTACTTAATGGCGACTCTTGGTTGCCACCAGATGTTGATTTAACTGATGTAATCGTTAACGACGAGCAAAGTAGCTTTGCCCGCAACCTTGAAAAACTCACACCACAGCAATACCGTGTACTCGCTATGATTGCTGATGGACTACTCAATAAACAAATTGCCTTTGAAATGTCGATTCAAGAAACCACCATAAAACAACATGTCTCGGCCATTTTGCGTAAACTCAATGTGTATAACCGCACCCAAGCAGGCATTTTATTTAACCAGTTATCACAAGTGGGTAAATTAGAAACCAGTTAAAAAAGTTTTTAATCAGCTTTGAATTAAGTAAGCCGCTTTATCATTCGCTTTAAAGCAGGCGCTTTAAGCGGTTTATAAAGTAACGGATAGCCAGCATCAAGCACACGCTCACGAATTTGCTCATCATGGTTTGCAGTATTAACAATGGCGGGCAATGTCATTAGTCCTGCTTGTTCAATGACCTCCAGTCCCGTTACACCATCATCCAACTGATAATCAACAATCAGTAACTGTGGCAGCTCATGCGCTGCTTTTAGTTGCTCAAGCTCTATTAAGTTAGTGGCGGTAGCAATTTCACAGCCCCAGTTTTCAAGCAATTGTTTAAGTGCTTCAAGTACATTGCGATCGTTATCTACAAGCCAAATAGTTAACAGGCCCAGCTCTGTTTCAAGATTAGCAGTTCGGTTTGGCTCGGGCTGAGTTTTTAAACTAGGAGTACATGGCATGGTCAATGTAAATTGCGTGCCTTTATTTAGTTGCGACCCCATTACTAACGGGATCTCGAGTAGGTCACAAATTCGTTTGGTGATCGACAACCCTAAACCAAGCCCTTCAGCATTGGGTTTCTCACCTAATTGCTTAAATTCCTGATAAATACTGTGTTGATCCTTGGTGGCAATACCAATGCCCGTATCTTCAATAATAAACGATAGCTGTTGTTGATCTTCAAGCAGCACTTTTAAGCGCACTTCACCGTACTCGGTGTAGCGAATCGCATTACTTAATAAATTTCGTAGTACACGTTTAAGCAAGGCTTTGTCAGTGTGAATTCGCGCTTCACACGATTCAACAACAAAGCTGAGACCTTTTTCTTGAGCAAGCGCTAAGTAATCATTACGCAATGGCTCTATTAAACTACTCACATTAAACTCCGTTAGCTGCACTTTAAACGAGCCTGAGTCGAGTTTGGTTAGCTCCAAAATACTTGAAAGTAACTCTTCTGCACTGCCTAATGAATTTTTAATATTCATGGCTAGCTCTTTAAGCTCTGTATCTTGGGCTTTTTCGTTCATTAGTGAGCAAAACAAACTTGCTGCATTAAACGGTTGTAATAAATCATGACTCGCCGCAGCAAAAAAACGTGTTTTACTTACCGTGGCTTGCTCAGCTTGCTGCTTTGCCTTAGAAAGCGCATGGTTTGCTTGGGTTAGTGCTGCAGTGCGTGTTGCCACTTTTTCTTCAAGGCTAACATTCGCTTCGGTGAGTGCTTTTTGTTGTTTAACAAACTCACTAATATCTGTGTAAGTTGTTACAAACCCGCCACCAGGCAAAGGGTTACCTTGCATTTCAAAAACCCGCCCATCGTTATGAGCACGCTGATATTTATAAGCACTGCCTTGCTTTAAATAAGCTAAACGCTTATCAACCTCAGTATTAATATTTTCACCACGAAATAAGCCACGTTCAGCGTTAAAGCGAATAATATCGGCAACGGGTCGACCTATATATAAAGCACTATCAGGGTAATTAAACATGTGCTTGTAGCCCTGATTCCAAGCCACTAAACGCAGTTCACTATCAACAACGCTAATACCTTGCTGAATATTTTCGATTGTAGATTGTAGTAAGTCGCGGTTAAATTTGAGCACTTGGCTAGCTTCATCAACAAACTCGGCAACTTGCTCTAGAGGCTGACGCTGCTCACTTTTCGCTACATCTAAAATTAACCGTGCTGATGCACCACCAATAACCGCCGACATTTCACGCTCAACTAATAGCTCAAGATCAGCATTAGCGACACGTTTCCATAGGCTTTTGTCATGCGGGAAATACTGCTGCACTAAAGACTGGCTCGCGTCTTTTTCTGCAAAACGCTGTAATAATGCCCCTAGGTCTTCATAATTGAGTGGCTGCAATGTGGTGTTTAATCGCGAGTCGTTTAATTGAGATATAAACTTATTACTTTGTAGACGCTCAGCAAGCGTTGCACGGCTAAATAGTGGCACAAGCAAATACACTAACGTATTGACTCCTAAAGACAATAGTAATGATTGGCTAATACTTTCTAAACCCAATGAAAACAAATCGGTGGGAGCTAACCACGTAATGTGCCACGGCCCTTCAACTAACCAACTGCTTTGGCTACCTAAGCCACTGGCCAAGTTCGGCAGTAACAAAGTGTACCCCCAAATAACAAAGCCGCTTAAAATCCCAAGCTGAGCACCGCGACATGATGCGTGTCGCCACCACAAACCAATAATCATCGCAGGGGCAAATTGTGCCACCAAGGTAAACGACATTAACCCAACACTGGCTAGCGTGGTGGTTTCTGCAAGCACTCTATGAGTGAAATAGCTTAGTAATAATATCAGCACAATCACTATTTTACGCGCATGCAGCAAGTGGTTTTTATCTAGTCCTCGACTACTAGACGTTAACTGTGAGCGACGCAAAATAAACTGATTAATAAAATCATTAGTGATCATCACTGACAATACAATTGACGAAACAATTACCATACTGGTAGCCGCCGAAAAGCCACCTAAAAAGGCAAGCAAGGTAACTCCGCCATTATCTGCCGCCATTGGCAACGCTAATACAAAGGTATCTTGACCTACACTATTGTCGTTAAAGTAAACCAACCCCGCATAAGCAATGGGTAATATAAATATGTTAATGGCTAATAAATAAAGCGGAAATAACCAACGAGCGGTAACCAGCTCATTATTATTGTTATTTTCAATAAAGCTCATATGGAACTGGCGCGGCAAGCATAGCGTTGCCAGTACCCCTAAAAAAGTATGGGCAACATATACATATGCAGGGCTTTGAGTTGCCGCAACTTGATTGGGTATATTTAGCGCTAATGCTTGCTCGTAAAGTGCTACTGGGCTATCAAATAAAGCAAAACAGACATATAAACCAACCCCAATAAAGGCCAGTAACTTTACTATTGATTCAAAGGCAATACTGGCGATTAGCCCAGGATTATGCTCGCTGGGTTTAAGCCTTCTGGCACCAAATAAAATCGCAAATAAAGCCAGCAATAAAGTGATGTAAAACGTACTATCAGCCCACACTTGGTTACTTTGAGTGGGGGCTCGGTCGGTGAGTAAATTAATACTTTGTGCGGTCGCACTAAGTTGTAAAGAAATATACGGTACAATTGCTATCACTGAAATAAGTGAGATCAGCCCTGACAGACTTGACGACTGCCCATATCGCGTAGCAATAAAATCAGCCAATGACGTGAGTTTTTGTTGTCGACAAATATGTGCGATACGGCAATATAATTGCCAACCAAAAATAAATAATATAATAGTGCCCGCATAGGTTGGCGCTAACCACCAGCCATTACTCGCGGCTTGCGCGGTAGTGCCATAAAAGGCCCATGAGGTGCAATATACACCCAATGATAGGCCATAAATCATGCCCTTAAATGGCAACACCTTACGCCTATCGGCCCACCCTGCAACTGCAAATAATATCCCTAGATACACCACTGCAATAAGGCTAATAAACCAAATAGAAAACATATTTTTGTTCTTGTTATTATTTTTATAATACTT
Source organism: Pseudoalteromonas sp. BSi20311 (assembly GCF_000239875.1). Taxonomy (NCBI): domain Bacteria; kingdom Pseudomonadati; phylum Pseudomonadota; class Gammaproteobacteria; order Alteromonadales; family Pseudoalteromonadaceae; genus Pseudoalteromonas; species Pseudoalteromonas sp. BSi20311. The sequence goes on from NZ_BADU01000003.1 coordinate 48,636, forward strand.
AACTTAGCATAAGGGGAATTGCAGCGAAAATCAGCCCTTACTTTAGTGCTATAAATGAACAAAAAGATAAAATGAGAATCATTTGCATTAAGATGTTGACAGCCACTCAAATCTAACTGATAATCACTATCAACAAGAAGGCGGTACATTGCTTCTTGTGACGGAAAATTCATGTGTTTCTCGACCCTGAAACAAACGTGTGGCGCACGTTAACAGCTATGGAAACCTGTTATAAACCACAACGCCCCTTGCTGTTTATGACCTGTTTCCGCCCTACTCATTTACTTGCTACATTGCTCATATCGGTGACGGTAGATATGAAACTAAAAAAGCCCTTACGGGCTTTTTTTATGTCTGTAATTTAATGCGTAAGGCTTTACCTACGCTTTAAAAATTAACGGCGGTTTTTTCGTGCACGTGCTCGGCGTTGTTTTTTCTCTTCTTCTTTGGCTTGCTTTTTAGCCTCTGCAGCAGCGCGTAATCCAGCCACCATTATTTCTTCCTCTTCACGCATGGCAGGTGTTTCCATAGTGATACGGCCAATAATACCATCTCGTAATTCATTAATTAGAATTTCTGACATTTTATACGTATCGATTTGGTTACCACCGCGAATACAGCCGCGTTTTTTACCCGCCATTTCAACAAACTCCCAATCACTTTCTGGTAGCTCATCTAACTTATAACGTGCCTTTAAAAGCTCAGGATAAGCATGCAATAAATACTCAGCGGTGTAACTTGCTACTTCTTCGTACTCAATAGCGGTATCACGTATCGCACCGGTTGCGCCTAAACGATAACCTGAGTTTTCGTTTTCTACTTTTGGCCACAGCATCCCTGGCGTATCGTAAAGCATAATACCATCATCAAGTTTAATACGTTGCTGCGCCTTGGTTACTGCAGGCTCGTTACCTGTTTTAGCCACTATACGCCCAGCAAGCACATTAATGAGTGTTGATTTACCTACGTTAGGAATACCCATGATCATGGCTTTAATTTGCTTATCGGCACCGACTTTATGTGGCACTAACTTTTTACATAGCTCATTAATACGATGCACTTCAGCCGCTTTATCGTTACCAAATGCAATCGCTTTTACGCCATTTTCTTGCTCAAAATAGTCTTTCCAGGTTTGCGTCATTTTAGGATCAGCTAAATCGGCTTTATTGAGAATTTTGATGACCGGCTTACCTTCACGCAGGGTAGCCACCATCGGGTTTTCGCTACTGTAAGGAATGCGCGCATCTAGCACTTCAATGATCACATCCATTTGTGGCATTATTTCTTTAATTTCATTTCGGGCTTTATTCATGTGCCCAGGGAACCACTGTATTCCTGTTCTACTCATTTGATTTATATAACCTTTAATTAAAGCCCGCAGCCTATGGGTACTAATGTGGGTACTAAAAGTAAAACTATGCTTTTGTACTTTTCGTAATAATAAGTAAGTTTACTACAGAAGAGAGGCTTAATGCTTCTAAAAATAAAAAGAGTAAAAAAACCAACGTAATCTATGTACTATAAGTTATGCAATTACTTTCAATCATAATAGAAGGAACTTAATATGACGCTTATAGCCTCTATAAAAGATCACCCTAGCTACAAAAAATACTCCGTAAGTTGGACTAATGATGTATCTCCTGCCTTCTTTAAGTTATTGGAACTTTATAATCAGAAGAGTTTAGATATATATTTTCGCGATCATACATCTAATAAATGGGAAGTCTGTGTAGGCAGAAGAGAACATAATGCTGGTCGCGCTATTGGAATTTATGTTGCTTTTAGATTCACCAGTAGCGGTATTGAGTATAAGTTTAATTACAACATCAGTTCTTTAGTTCTATCGTCCGTTAGGGGTAAGCTTACGGAAAAGACAATTTCTGAGCTTAACGAGCTAGAACTTTTAAGTCATTTTGTAACTGAATACAATATCTCCCGCTTACCGCATATCCCTACTGATTACACTAATACAGAAACACCGCATCTTGATAGTTTTTTCAGTGCAATGATTGCTTCATGCCAAATTGATCGTAATGATTGGTACATAGGTTATCAAAAAATTGTTAGCACTGTATTAAGCGCTAAAAACGAAACCGATATAAGCGATCAGCTATTACGGGATCTTTGGTATAGTCGAGACAATTATATCTCAAGCTTAAAGCAGGGAGCATTATCTAAAGAGGAATTTGAATTATCTAAAAGTACTTTAAAAAATATTACTAAAAAAATAATTAATAGCCAATCTTTAGTCACTTACCAAGAATGTGTAGAAGACTTACAAAAGCTGAAAGACGATGGTAAAGTAAAATACTTACATAAAGCACTACTCAATCGTGTTTTTGCGGTCGCTGCTCCTCAACATTTTTCCACTACTGTTACCAAAGATGCATTTGAATATATATGCTCATATTTTACCCAAAAGTGGGGGTTTAAATATAAATATTCAAACTGGTTCAGCGCTAATATTAAGCTAAAAGAATTCATACGCAATAATTTAAACCATGAATATGATGAGTTACTTATTAATATAGTACTCTGGGTAATTTACGAAGAAAAACATTTAAATACTCTAGCATCGAAAGAAGAAGATTTAACACTAAAAACAGCTATGAGAAAGCAGATTGAATCTATTGAGATTCAATATCGAGAAGCTGAATTAGAGGGACAATTTATTCAGTGGTTACATAACTCAGAATATAGTCACAATACGATCGCAAATCAAAACGAAGACTTAGCCCGCGCCCATATTCGTGATGTGGTTTTAAAAAATACAGAAACGAACGCAAACATTGTTGCTGAGCTAAAATTTAAATCAAATGCCAAAGAGGATATTGAAGCCGCGATAGGACAGTTACTTCGATATGCTTTATATCCAAACACGGAAGATTGTAGTGAAATATGGGTTGTTGGTGGTAATTATCCACTCACTGACGACTTAACATGGTTCAATGAAATTAAAAAACACGTAAGCTTAAAATTGAAATATTTCTATAAAGATCGGCAAAGTAATCAGTTCTTCGAAGTATAAACTAAGTAAGTTAATCTGATATTCAAAGCCTAGCCAAAAGCACGGCATAAAAGGGAAGCATCACGCTTCCCTTGAAAGTAATGCTAAGCTAAGCTGCCTGCCGTGCTTTTGAGTTTACCAGTATTCTGCTCGAGCTAGTTCAAGGGTTATGTCTGAATTCATTAAAATCCCCCTTACCTTATCCCTAGGCCCTATTAATATTAGTACTCTTGGTGGTTAACTTCTTTCATACTTACTTGAAATCATGCTAATAAAAGGTAGCTCATACATTTCATTTTCATTTAGCGCTAGCCAATCTTCAACCAGCTCTTCAATAGCATCCCCATCAAATTGAAACGCTTTATCAAATTGAGTGCGAAGAGAACTTGCAAGCTCTAATCTCGCATCCTTTAGCCTTTGACTATTTAAATTCAACCTTACTATTTGGCTCTCTCCAAGCTCTGTTGATATGTTTTGCCTTCTACAAGCTTCTGCATTAAGACTAATAGAGCCATCAGCACCATTAAATAAGAATATTGGATCTCTATTATTCAACTCTGTTGGTTTTATAATTAGGCCTTCAGGATCTATTTCTCCTTTTTTCTGACCACATGTGAGTCTTCCCTTATTTCTCCTGTTAGCGCCAGTTCTAAAATCAATGTCATACTGCTCGGTGAAATGTACTACCTGAGCCGTACCCCCTAAACAACCAGGGTATAAGTTATCCCAATTTATAGCCCAATTAGGTTTTCCAGCTCCAAAATCAGAATTATTATTTCCCTTCTTCGGATGAAAGTGCTCTATCTGATAATCAGTTTTAGCTATTAGTTTATGCTCACAATAAACGCATAAGCCTGCCGTTTTTTTAATTGCTGTAACCTTCAACGCATTATTAACATCTGAATCACTCTTTAATTGATTCCATGTTGCATTTGGGTTGGCTAAGCGGAACTCTTTGAGTCGTTCAGGCTCTGGAATATTTTTAATAGACATTACTGACTCTTTCTAGACTTCATCCAGTTAACGCGTTTTATCGCTAAATCAGCCTCTACTAACATCGGCTCAGTCCCATCTGTTAATTTTGAAAGTTCTTCTCTTAAAACTAAAGCTTCCCGATCCTCTCCTTTACCTAGCTCAATTAAATCAAAATATTCTTTAAGCTTTCTTGATACATCGGTAACCGGCCTAGAGTTAACATGTAAAATCTGTTTCATTACACGACTATTTTCACCACCAAAAGGAGAGTTTACAGTTTCAGCAAATGATGATGAATTTGATACAACTCGAATACTCTCACCTCTGACTGTAGTAAGTACTTGAGGGCTGTGTGTTGTAACAACAAACTGTATATTTGGGAATAACTTAGTTATGTCTTCTAATACAACCTGCTGCCAACGGGGATGAAGATGAAGCTCAATCTCATCTATCAAAACTACTCCAACTACAGACAATGGAGCTTTAGAGTTTGGATTTAATAGATAGGCTCTTCTAACAAGATCAATTGTGAGAGCAACCATATTGCGATAGCCTTCGCTCAACTGCTCTAAACCTAGAGAAATATTTTCGCCGCTTTCATTCTCCCAAGTAACAACAACATCATTAATTGATTTGTCAAAAGTGACATTTTGAACTCTATTAACTATTTCTCGTACTGCTCTTGCTACTAATACCTTAGCTGGGTGAATAATGTCGTGGTTCTTCTTTTTATCTCTAAGCTTTAGCTCATCTACTTCAATTTTTGTAAACCAGTTTTTTAAAGACCCATAATTAATTTTCGCCTCAAGCGCAGAGTCATACCCTTCACTTCTTTGAAGTTCTTCAAAAGGGCTAATAGATACTTTATTGCCAGTGTTTGATAGTGTTCGATTCGTTCCGTAATAAGCAATAAGAGGATACTCTGTATCTGTATTTACTATTTGTTTTGCAAAATCAGATAGGGCTTGAGTACCTATTTTTGCCTGTGTACTTTTTTCTGTGCCTCTAGTTACTAAATCCCAACTAAGGCTAGAATTCGTGTCTATCGATATACGGGAAAAATCAGCTACACCATCAATACCTACATGAATATCTGATTTTCGTATCAGCCTTCCTTTAGCCTCGGGCATTGCAGTTAAAAATGGGCCTAAGCCACATGCAATAGCCTCTAAAATTGAAGTTTTCCCAGCTCCATTCTCACCAACCAAAACTGTTAATGCTCCATGAAGTGGCACAGTGAAATCTTTGTACCCTCTAAAGTTAGTTAGCTTCACTTTACTAACCTTTATTGTCTTATCTACATATAAGCTAGGGTTAAGATTAAAGTTATTTCTAGCTAGTTTTTCACGAGTTACTGTATTGCTAAAACGCCCATCTGAAACGGTAGCATCAAAAATTTTAGCTATATTTTCATCAGAAAGTAAATTTCTACCTCTGTGAGGTTCGTAGAACAAAGAAGCATCGACAAAGCGAACTGACTTTGTATTTTTTTGAGGGGCCATGTCAAAAATTAATAAGACTGTCGGTATGTTAGTCGAGTAGTGAATAGCTTTAGGTAGCAAAATAATAGTATCAACTACATTCTTATCTATAAGAAACTCTCGAATTCTGGCTTCGGAACCAACTCGAGTTAATGAACTTAAAGACATACCTATAATTAATTTAGTTTTACTACCTAATGATGGAAACATCGAGAGGGTAGTCAACCAATCGGACCTAGTCATAGGAAGCTCTTCAGTTAAAAACAGCCATTCGTTTGAACCACCTTTATATATAGCTTCCCTCGTAGAGCTCGGTATTTTCAAGCCAAACGGCGGAAATGAAACTATTAAATCGTATAGCTCACTTTTGTATTTTGGATGGCTAATGGAGTCTTCTAAAAAATCTGTTCCATATATTCCTTTTAATATTCGTGTAACGACTAATTGGAAATATATATCTGTGCTAACTTCTTGAGTGTCTATTTGAACCTTTCCATTAGTAGCTTCATAGAATGAAAAAGCAGTGCTCCCAGCCCCCGCAAAAGGGTCACAAACTGATCTTGGAGAATATTGCATACCCAAAGTAGTTACTAATTTATTTATATCCTTTGGAGTATAAAATTCACTTCCTGATCTCATTTCGTTTTCTGCAAAGAGTCTATTTAGCTCATCCAATGTTTGCTTAACAATGTATTTGTCTCTATTGACTCCATTACTTTGAGCGAGTAACTTTACTAAGTCGCCTTCAATTCGATTATTCTTACGTAAAATATCTATTGTAAACTCGCTAGCTATATACCCTAACTCTCGCTGAAAAAGTCCTAACTCAGTGCAGGTGAGTACAAGCTCATCTATATATTGCCCAATAGCATCAAATGAATAGAACCTTGGTACGTTAAAGTGCTGCCCACTGTTGTCTTGCATATACCGAATGAATAGCACCATATAAGCAAGTGAACGGTAGCTTGCTATTGGCGCTGATCCTCGAATATATTCAAGTAACCTCCATATTTCTTTTGCCTGCTTTCTAGCTAGGCTATTAATTTCATTGTGGGTTTGCATCAGCCATATCCCTAAAAATATTCATGTACTCTATTAGCAAAATTAGTTTGTTTAAAGCTAACCAAATAGCTTTATTCTATTATCTTGACCGTATGCTTCCTTGCTTACTATAAATATTACGGCCCTAAAACTCCGAAGTTAAAAACTCACTCTTCTAAAATAAAGCCTTGTAGATGCTTATCTACTTTTATTCTTAATTTAAAAGGAGGAATAGCACTACCTTCTATACTCTCAAAGTATGCTTTAGCTTTATCAATATCAACTGTCGCTTTTAAGTTATCAAATCGGCCAAATTGGTTTATGTTTTTCTCATTAATTACACTGCTCATTAGCTCAATTAAAAGCGATTTATCAACACCTAAAGCATCAACCAAAGCATTAATTTTGGCGTTTTCTACGTTGTTTTGATAATCGTTTATGTAATCTCTAAAGCTATGACCATCTACTAACTTAGCATCACCGCGCTGTAAGTCGTGCAAAAACAACTTAGCGTACTTTTGCTCGTTTTGAGTGAGCGATGAAAACGACTTATGTAGTTCGTTAAGTGTAAGCTCAACACTTGCCTTATCATGCCCTTGATTCAGTTCTTTTAAATATTTATCAAAGCGACTGTTCATATAGTCGGTGTCGATTTTACCGGTATCAATTTCCGTTAAATAACCGCTAATATCAAAAGGTACTTCACCGCCACCAGCGCCGCCACCATCACTTGAACCAGCAAGCTCTTTATAACGAAGTACTAGGGCCAGGTAAGTTTGTTCGTCTATCGCTAGCGTTACTTCACGCTCATTATTGTCACCAAATGTGTGGGTAAGCTCTTCCCAGTGTAAGCCCTGCACTTTTGCTGCCTCTAAGTGCTGGTTAAAGGTTTTAAATAAATCTGCAAACTTAGCGCAGGCTTCAAGATCTTCGGGTAGCTTTTCAAAATTTTCAATGCCAGCACTTTCAAATAGATCTGTAATATCTGCTGCTATTGTATTCATAGCTTCAAGATTACTTTCTAAGCGGTCAACAAATAAGCCTATAGGGCGATCACCCGAATAGAGTTTAACTGCATCATTAATGTGCTGTTCCATGGTGTGAGGATAGCGATAGTAACGAATAATACCGTGTGGCTTGTCTGGCCCAAATAAGCGGTTAGTGCGCGAGAAGGCTTGAATAATATTTTGATATTTAATCACTTTGTCTAAATACAAGGTATTAAGCCATTTAGAGTCAAAGCCTGTCAGCATTTGATCTACTACTATAAGTAAATCTAACTGTTTTTCTGGCTCTGTGTGTATACGCTCATAAGGCTTTTTATGGGCAAGACGTGCGGCTAAATCTTTTTTAAACTTACCATGTTTTGCAAAATCAAAATCTTGTCCATAACGTGCATTATAATCAGCCATAATCTCATCTAAGCCATCACCTTTAAAGGTCGGCCCACGATCGCCGCTACCGTCATTATCAATATTTGGGTCAAACAAGGCAGATATTTTAAGTTCTGGTTTTACCGCTTTTAACCGGCGGTAGTAGTCAATGGCTTCAGCAATGCTGTTAGTGGCTAAAATGGCATGAAATTTATTAGCCTGGCTTAGCACATCCCATTTATCTAAAATGTCGCTTACCACTTTTTCTTGGTGGGCATCTTTTAAGTATTGGCTTTTAGGCACGTAGTCTTCAATACCTTTATGGTATTTACCCGTTGCATCTTTTTTGCCTGCCATTGGCACATCATTTATAAAGTGGTTAAACTTTTTCTTTTTAGCTGGGCTGCTCATAGCATCAGCCACCGAGTCTGCTTTTGCCTGGGCTAAAGCCACCTCTTTTTTTATGTCGCTATCTTTAAAAGTAGATACTTTATAAGGGTCAAAGCCTAATACGTTGCCGTCACGTATTCCATCAGCAATACTGTAGCGATGTAATTCATTACCAAATACGGTGCTGGTGGTATTGCCGCTTTTTTCATTCTCTTCTTGAATCGGTGTACCCGTAAAACCAAAAAACAATGCACTGGGAAAAGTACGCTTAATGGTAATCAACATATCACCAAAAGTTGAGCGATGCGCTTCATCAATAATAAACACTAAACGTTTAGCTTGTATTATTTCAATATCGGCAGAGTTAGTCGCTGTACCTTCATCATCAACCGCTTCAAAAATATTACTCATTTTTTGAATAGAGCTAACTATTAGCGTTTCAGCCGGATCAGTACTTTTTAACTTAGAGATTAATACACCCGTATTCTCTGTTGCTTGTACATCTTCCCCGTCACCAGCAAAGTTACGATACTCTGCGAGTGATTGAGTACCTAACTCAATTCTGTCCATTAAAAATATAACTTTGTCGGCATCTTTAGATTGCGAGATTAACTGTGCAGACTTAAAACTAGTCATGGTTTTACCTGAGCCTGTGGTATGCCATATATACCCCCCTAGGCGCTCGGTATTCGAGCTTATTTGCTTCCAATTAGTTTTAGCTACTTTATCGGATATCGCATTAGCAGCGTAATACTGATAACTACGCATTACTTTAAGCACGCCGTCGGTATCATCAGCCACGGTATAAAAACCGATAAGTTGGTGTGCCATAGGAATAGACAACAGGTCAGATGCTATATCTTTCCAGTAATTTTTTGGCTCATTCATAAAGTCGGCCCAGTTAAATTGGTAATCTGGGTTAAACTTGCCCTCTAATCCTGGGTTGGCAAAGTATTTGGTCTCGTTCGGCTCCATGGCTACAAATACTTGAATAAGCGAAAACAGCCCACTAAAAATACCTTCTTTACTGTATTTTTCAATTTGGTTTACAGCTTGACTTACCGGTACACCGCTACGTTTAAGCTCCACATGAATAACGGGCATACCGTTAATTAATAACAACACATCGCCACGCCTGTCGTTACGTAAAGGGCTACCACGTTCAAATTTTGGTTGTTGTACTATTTGGTAACGGCTTTGGCCTGCGGCTATTTCTTGGCGGTCATATATTTTTAGACTGACCTCTTTACCTAAACGCTCTGGGTGGGCAGGGTTATCGCGCTTAATTGCTACCGTTTTGCCATTAATTAAGCCATTCAACTTCAGTGGGGTTTTAAGCTCTTTTATTTGCTCAATAATCTGCTGCATTTCACCGCTGGTTAGCGGTACATCGTTTAAACGGTCTTGTTGGCGGTTATTTTCAAATAAAATATTAGCCCAGTTTTGCAGTAAATCAGCTTCGGTTTTGTTTTTTAATATTTCAGCTTCCCAGCCTTTATGGGTAAGTACTTCAATAAAAGCCTGCTCAAATTGTGCTTCAGTTTTAAACGTAATCATTGTTTTTTACTTCCCATCCTTGTTATACAAACATTTTACTCAAGCAGGCCTGCTTGATGTTTTTGAGTTTGGTTATTTGCTGCTGGTGTTGTGTTATCAAATTATCAAGCTTTTTGAAATACTCACCAATCTTAACTTGCTCTTCTATATCTTTTGGTATTTGTAATAAGTAGCTGCCAATTTCTGATAAAGAAATATGTTTAATTGTCCCTCCGTGTGAAATGGTGGTCATGCTTTCCAAAAATCGGCCTGTATTTAATGACTGATAAAGGAATTCAATGTCTTTTCTAGCAACTAAACGCCCAACCCTTTGGGCAAGTATTTGGTTGGACTCTACAACTTTTGCTGTACGTCCTACAGAGCCATCCATCGTGACTAAAATATCTCCTGAATTGAGTCTATATTGATTTAATAATGTAACTTTTTTGCTAGCGATCCTATTTCCAATTTTGCCATCTACCGTTGAAGAATTATTTTGAATATTACTATTTGTAATAACTAGCAAATCACTGCTTTCAGAAAAGTCAGCACTATCAAATGGGAACCCTGTAGTTATGATTGCCTCTTCGGCCACAGAGCTTTCCACCCATTCTCCACAAAACTTTTTAAAGCGAACTTCTGGAATCGTTTCACCTTGTTTCGGGAACATCTTTTCCAGCATGGCTTTTTTAACGTTGCTGAGCTTGTCATGCTTTTGTTGGTGTTGGTTAATTAGAGTATCTAGCTTTTGGAAAGTTGTTCCTATCTGAGCTTGCTCTAGATCCTCAGGGAACTTAAAAGCCATACTATTAAAGGAACCATTAGTGATTTGGTTAATAGTTGCACCTAAGTTTTTATCAACTTGCGCTGTAAATTGATTAGTATCGAACAAGGCATTAATAAACTCAGGCTGCTTCCCCCTGACACCTGTCATAAACGCCCCAATAACAGTATTATCCATATATGAATTTACTTGCGCATGCTTTCCAATTAAAGATCTTGAACCGTTACGAACAACAACAACTATGTCTCCTTTTTCAACATTATTGCAATTAACAACTTCAGGGGCGACATAAACATTATCAGCTTGAACAAGCTGGCCATTTTTTACATTTGACGAACGAATCACAAAAACACCGTCTTTTCGAATGTCTTTCGGTGAATATGTCAGTCCACTAAAAAGCTCAACCTCTTGGTTTAACTGTTTCTCCTCCCACGCGTAACTATATTCTTTATACCGAAGCTCAGGGACAGTTGTATCTATACTCATGTTATTCGCCCTTCAATAAGTTAGTCAGTTCAGTCAAGCCTTGCATATCAAATTCATTACCCGTCAAGTCGCCCATTATTTCGGCTAACTCTTGTTCGGTGGTTTTTATTTCACTGGTCACTTGCGAATAAGTAATCATATATTTATTAGCCAGAGCTTGTACTTGGCTGGTGAGCTGGGTAATAACTACACTTGGCATTGCAGCAAGCTCAGTGCTTAATGGGGTAATCCATTTTAGGTGAAGCAGCTCACTTACCTGCTCGTCGTTTAAGGTTTCGATTGTGCTTTTGGTTTTTAAGTACAAGGCGATTGAAGCTTCTTTAACTGCTTTTTTAAGCGCTTTTTCTTCATCGATAAGCTGGCTAGCGTTGATAATTTTCGCTTTATAACTTTCTTCAGGGTCAGCACTCTCTGCTAAAAATTTAACGTTGCGGTCTTTTTGCTCTTTCAAGAAGCCTTTAGCCGCTTTGCCCACTTCAGCATTTACAAAACCGTCTTTGCTGTCTTTTATCGTAGCTTGTTCTCTATCTTCTTCACTTAATGATTCTAAAATTTCTTCAAGCTGGCTCGCGATATCTGTAAGACGGGCTTCTTGTTCTGACAAAGCTAGTAACTCGTCGCTTAGGTATGTTTGCTGTACTAAATCGAACGGGAGTATGTGGCCTTTCCAAGGTGTATTTGCATCTTGTACCTCAACTTCTTTACCTTTTTGTTTTTTAATAACCATATTAGCAACTACCTGTTTAGTTGCTGCAAAGCCTTCGGTTTGCATCATTTCTAAATCGGCACTGATAGTTTGCCATTGGTTATTCTGGTGTTGGTAAGCTTGGTATTTGTCCACCAGCGCAATCGGCGCTAAACGATTAAATAATTCCTCACTGAGGTCAGCCTCTACTTGATTGCGGTTAACCGTTTCCCACTTTTTAATAAGCGTAGTATTTAAGTAATCATCGTAGCTGCCATTGCCATTAACACCTGTAAACGCTTGATTATAGGTAGTGATAAATTCACGTACTTGTGGGTGGTCGCTAATGGTGGCGTTTACCTCTTCTTTCACAACTGCAAGCTCGCTATAAGCGGCTGACTTAGGGATGAACAATGCGGAATGTAATTGTGGTAGAGCTTGCCAATAAGTTTGTAGCTCGGCTATTTCATTATTAGGGATACCACCAAGCATAGTGGCGTGTAAGTCCCAACTCTCAGCTGCCACAGAAGAATCAACATAACGCGGTATATTTAAGTTGTAGTCATTTTCACGAAGAGTCTGCTTGCTTACTACCTTTGAAAATTTATCGATACTTTCACGGTTAATAACCGCATCGGTCACTCGTTTTATGTCACTTGCTTGTAGCTTGTTGTTTTTGCCTTCTTTAATAAAGTGTTTAGAGGCATCAATCACAAGCACATCAGTGTTTTGTCGCTTTTGTTTAAGCACAATAATAACGGTTGGAATACCTGTACCAAAAAAGATGTTCGCCGGTAAACCAATAATCGCTTCGATGTGATTATTTTCGATTAGTTGTTTACGTATTTGACCTTCTTCGCCACCTCGGAATAGTACACCGTGTGGCAGTACAATGGTCATAATGCCATCGGGTTTTAAGTGATAAAGGTCGTGTAGTAAAAAAGCAAAGTCAGCTTTGGTTTTAGGCGCTAAGCCAAAACGCGAGTAGCGAGGGTCGCTGTCTTTAAAGCTTGGGTCCCAGGCTTGTGAGTAAGGCGGGTTTGATACAACGGCATCTACGTATAAAGGGTTGTATGTAGCAAGCGGATCGCTTTCATCAAAGTAAGGCCAATCGTCTTCTAAGGTATCGCCATTACGGGTAGTAATGTTGTCGGGTAGAATGCCGCGCATAATCAGGTTCATACGAGTTAAGTTGTAGGTGCTTTCTTTTAACTCTTGAGCGTAGTATTTAATATCGTCTTTACTTTTTGCATATTTAGCAACTGAGCTACCGATATTTATGAGTAATGAACCTGAACCACTGGTTGGATCGTAAATTTCAATTTTATCTTTATGTTTTAGTTCATGCGCTATGATTTCTGACATGAGCAGTGACACTTCGTGAGGCGTGTAGAACTCACCCGCTTTTTTACCTGCATTGGCGGCAAACTTTTCAATTAAGTATTCGTAAATGTAGCCCAGTACATCGTAACCAACATTACCACCCATAGGGATGCTTTTAATTAAGTGGAGTAAATCACTTATCGCTTTAGTACGTTTAGGCGCACTTTCGCCTAGCTTGCTTAAGCCTGTTTCAAGTGTGGTAAAAATGCCCTCAAATAATTTTTTATGATTAGGGTGAATAAGACGACTAAAAGCCGAAAGTGCATCGCGCACGTTAGACTCATCAAAGTCTGACTTTGGATCAACCCAGGTAGAAAACAGGTTATTGTACGATATAAAGTAACCTAAGTTACTTTGCACATATTCTAAGGTTTCAGGGTCGTCTTCGCCAAGGGCTTTAATTTCATCTTCGGTCATGCCTTGCTCTTTAACAAAGCTAACTAATTGATCACTTACGTACTTGTAAAAAATAAAGCCTAAAATAAAGTCTTTGTAGTCGTTCGCTTCGATTTTCGAACGCATTTGGTTGGCTGATTCCCAAATTTTGGCTGCTAGTTGTTGCTTGTTCATAAATAAAACTATTTCCTAATACTTAAGTAAAACGTAAACAGGTATTGTTGCTTACGCTTCGAAAAATTCTTCGTCTATTTTTTTCAGGTGTAATACCTGCTCGTCTCTGCTGCCAATGTTGTATCGCAGCATGAGTTTTGCTAATTCTTTACCATTTATGAGGACTATACGCATACCTAGGTCTTTAGCTGTTTGCATGGCTGATGGGGTAAAGTCTGAAGTGGTAATAAATATTCCTTTTTGCGCTTTTTTAAGGTTGAGCGCGCCAAAAAAGTCTCGTATATCGCCTGAGCCAACATTATTACCTTGTGTATAACGTTTAGCCTGTATGTAGATTTGATCCACGCCTAGCGGGTCTTGGTTAATAACGCCATCTATGCCATTATCTCCTGACTTTCCTAGTGCATGCGCTGCACCTTCGCCAGTGCCACCGTAACCCATAGCTAGCAGTAATTCGATTAGTAGGTTTTCAAAAAAGGCTGGCGTTACTTTGCGTGTGCGCTCAATAATCTCTTCGGCTAGAGCATCGTTTATTTTACGATATGCTGAGCGGAGTGCTTCATCTGGCGTAATATCACTTTCAGCTTCAGCCGCAGGCTCTGTTGTAACGCTTTGCGTTTCTGTGGACTCGTTATTTTTTTGCTTAAAAGCAACAAACTCATCAAAGCGCTTTAAGTAGTCGTTATTAATATCTACATTATCTTTTAATGCTTCAATACCACGAGGCGTTATTACAAAATGCGCTCTGCGTGTAACGTCAAGTAAGCCCGCCTTTGTTAAGTAGGTTCGGGCCCAGCCAACACGGTTATCTAAAACAGACTGCTTGCCACTAGGTAATGTTTCGGTGCGCTCTTCATCTGTTAAGTTAAACTGCTCAGCGAGCTGATTAATAACATCACGCAGTTTGACCTCATTAACTTGCCCATTGCGATGAGCTTTATACGCGATTTGAAGAAAGGGCCGCATAAATTCTTGGTAATTTGGGATCATCCGTTATCCTTTTGTTTTTCTATCCATGCTTCTATATCTTCGCGCTTAAAACGCCATGAACCACCGACTTTAAAGCCAGGTAGTTTTCCTTCACCCGCTAAACGATAAGCTGTTTTTTCGTTTAGCTTTAGGTATTCTGCAAGCTCTTGGATTGTTAGTATTTCGTCACTCATTGATTTATCTCTGACTGTGAACAAAAGTAGAGTATGAGAAAATTGTGGAATGGTCAATTTAATGCTGTAAAACACTTTTATTGTAGCTTTTACCTAATACGACATAGAAGCTCAGGCTTAATACCCGAGCTTTATATTGAGCTTACAAGACAGTTGTAGGTTTAGTTACCCTCTTTCACCAATTCTATCCATTATCCAATCATCAACTTCTGACTCTAACCAAGCTACCGACTTAGCGCCTAGCGATACTTGCTTTGGGAATATGTCTTTCGCCATAAACTCATAAATTGTTGAGCGGCCTAGTGATGTTTTTTCGATTACTTCTTTTAATTTGATTAAACGCATGGAATTTCTCCGGTTGGTTATTAGTACATAACCTTTCCGAGGTCAGTATTTTTTTATGCCTTCAAACAAAAAACTTACACATATACATCACTAACTTGCATGAACCACTAAAGAGGAATTCACAATGCAAGGTCAACAGTCGTTATACGAATTTAAACACCCCGTAAATGATGAGCAGATACTAGAAGCCGCCGCGTATATCATCGCTAAAAAACAGTTTCGTGATGGCGTTTTAAATAGCCCTAATGATTGCGAAGAATACTTAAAACACAAACTCGCGATACATGAGCATGAAGTATTTGCCGTACTGTTTTTAGATAGTCAGAACCGCATATTGGAGTTTAAAGAGCTATTTAGAGGCACTATTAATGCTGCCAGCGTTTACCCTAGAGAAGTTGTTAAAGAGGTGCTGGAGCTTAATGCTGCATCCGTTATATTGGCGCATAACCACCCTTCAGGCGTTACTACGCCTTCTCAAGCAGACAAGCTTATTACTACTAAATTACAGCAGGCACTTAACCTAATTGATGTATCTGTGCTTGATCACATCATCATTGGCGAGAACACGTATTCGTTCGCTGAGCATGGCTTAATTTAAAAGGAGATAAATATGGCGTTAAAAATAGAACAAATATCAGGCCTTAAAGTGCCTGACTCTTTTATTGGTGTGATTGTAAGTGCTATTGCGAATAGAGGTGATTCTGTAGGCGGAGCTAAGGCGATTACGCTTAACTTTAGAGATCCAGATTACAGCCCTGAAGCTGGAGGCTTTCACCCTGTAGAGGTTAGGTTAGAAAAGCAGGCCACCAGCTGGCAGCTTGTTTATATTACTGACTTTTCGTATCAGGGACGTTATACCCCTGAACTGATAAAAGAAATTGATGTGTGCTTTAGCATTAAACAGGTTTATCACTTCTTAGCTGGTTGGTTAAATGCTAGGGAAGGTAAAGAGTTGTTAGCCTTGTTCATTTCAAACTTTGTTGAATACTACAACACTGGTTGTTATCAGGTAACAATTACGACTGAGTAAGGAGTTGGTAATGGCTGAAGTACAAGCGGTTAAAGATCTTGATACAGTAAGACTTGTTAGTTATTTGCTAGAAAAGCGTTGCTCAAAGCAAATGAGCCAAATATGGAATATTGGCTTAAATCTCGCGCTTAGAATATCTGACTTACTTGCAGTGAAGTTCACTGACATAAATAATGATAGGTTGATTATTTACGAGTCAAAGACCTCGAAATTAGCTGAAATAAAGTTAAATGATAAAGCGCTTTCCTTAATCAACGAAATTAAACTTACTCATCCACATCATATCTACTTATTTCAATCATACCGAAATCAACAAGCGATCAATTCACAACCTAAGCCGCTATCACGTAGAGCGGTTACAAAAGCATTTGCGCTAGTTGGTGAAGAACTAAACATTCATTTAGGTACTCACTCAATGCGTAAAACACGCGGTTATCACTTGTATCAGAAAACCCACGACATCGCCCGAGTAATGAAAATGCTTCGCCATAGCTCCGAAGCAACAACACTTCGTTATATAGGCATAACACAGGAGGAAATAGACAAAGACTTTGAAGAACTAGAGCTATAACTCTTAACAGCGTCATTCTGGCGCTTGTTTAACTAAAAGGAAGGCATTATGTCTTTAGATAAAGCTGTTTCGTGCGGCTTAGTTGGTAATGAGCTATCTAAACAGATAACTGGCAGTAATGACTCTAGCGTAAGCAGAACAGCTGTGGCTATAAGCTCCGGTGCAGCTGCTGGAGCGCTCACATCTGGCGCAATAGTAATTGGTGCAGGTGTCGCGTCTGCGCCAGTTACAATCCCTTTGGCGGTAGCTGGTGGAGTAGTTGCTGGCATTGCTAGTTTGTTTGATTAGTCAAATACGAGTGCTCAATATGAGCACTCTTTTATAGTGTAATAACACCGTTTATTTTTTAGGTTCTCATAATGGTATTATGAGAACTTGCCACCCCTTATATACTAAGGGTTTTAGCTTATTAAGCTAATTGAAGGTCTCAAAACCTCGTTGATTAGCTTAATGGGAAGTTGATTACCTTCTGCTGCAACCAAAATAATTATCTTTACTACCAAAAGCTTTTGTATCAACTTTTGCAAAATAACTAACTCTAAAGAATAGCTGTTCAAAATCCTCTGCAAAGTTTTCACTGTTCCTATTAAGCCTGTATGTATGATTATCAGGAAACTCTACACACTTACCCGCATCATAGGTTTCAATCCCTATAGACTTGGCCCAGGCCCTTATTATACGAGAAGCCATATTATCACCATTACCTTGATAATTCCCTAAACCATAATAAGTGTCTTTATTCAGAAAAATCGCAACATGATAATGAGGCATGCAAGAGCTATCTTGCTCTTTAACCCATATATATCTCAAACTACTATGGTGAGCATTACCGTTTCTTTTAATTTTATCTTTAACGTCACGCTTTATTTCTAGATCAAGACTCTTAAAAAAGCTCGATATATTCGATGTTTGTAAACTTGCGATTTGATCAATAATCCCAAAGCTAACTGGAAATCTTAAATCAAATCTAATAGCCAAAGTTCTAGGATGTTCATTCAGGCTTTGAGTTAGAACCTGCTCAATAGATATTAAATAATTTT
Organism: Pseudoalteromonas sp. BSi20311; assembly: GCF_000239875.1. NCBI lineage: Bacteria > Pseudomonadati > Pseudomonadota > Gammaproteobacteria > Alteromonadales > Pseudoalteromonadaceae > Pseudoalteromonas > Pseudoalteromonas sp. BSi20311. The sequence goes on from NZ_BADU01000003.1 coordinate 66,496, forward strand.
GTATCAAGTCTCCTTTATTCCATACAGGAATATTTTTATAGAACCCTACTTTGTTTATCACTAAGTTCCTATTAACTGGATGACGTTTATTCATAATTTCCTCTTAATTTAATTAGTCACATAAGAGGTGTCTCCTTAGTAATTATTTATCCATTATTCCTTAATATGTTGGAGAGATAGTGCCGTGTATATATTACCTATACAGAAAAACAACCCATCAGATTTGTGTGGTATGAATCAAAAAACCATAGGCTGTTGAGTTGAATTTAACAGAAAGAAAAAAGAGAAAAGTAGT